>DRLZ01000185.1 GCA_011322755.1 Crenotrichaceae bacterium | reverse complement strand
GTCCGCGTTAATTTCCAGAAACGATGTGAGTGGTTGAGTTGAGTGCAGATTTTCTTTTACCACCTTTGCTTGTTGTGAAGAAGTGGCAGTTGAATGATTGCTGGACTCTTTTCCAGTAATGATGGCCAGATCGGGTGAAATTCCTTTCTCTGTATAATATGATCTGAGTTGGTTCAGCATTGAAGACTGATGTTTGGCTGATTTGGAAATCATTGTGCCATCGATCAGGACGATAATACCTTTTGCTGATAATCGCTTTGCTCGCCGCATTTGACGAAAGACTGACATTTCCTGAAAAATAGTGCACGAGCTGATTTTTTCCATTACAAAACAAAACGACTTGAAAGGTTTTATTAAACTCCCCGAAAAGCCTGTATTGAGTTGTTCAGATGGTATGGTTTGTACATGGTAGGCTTTCTTTAACCATTTTTTTAAGTCTGTAATCAATGCTGTTGTTTCTGTAGAGCTGGAACCCATAACAGCAATCACCATTCCGCCTTCCATTGGATGCCGCTTTACAGCGCCAATTCCCATGCGTAAACGTATGGCATTGGTAAAATGGCGCCACATGCCAAGAGCAGTTGTGTGAATCGGTCCTCTCAACGATGCACAATCCAGCGTTTTGCGTAATCGATAACGTGCTAAACCCCATTGTATTCGCAAGCTACCAGGCTCGATTGTGTGTAAGCATTGATCAAAAAGTGTTTTTTCAACATAAGGGAAATGCTCGGTCAGAATTTGATGAATGGTTTTCTGGCTCACCCGTTTTTTTAGATATTCAAGTTCATTTAGTGCGTTTGGAGGGAGTTGATAACGCGAAGTGAGTGCAGCTGATATCCACGAAAATTTCAGTATCATCCTGAAACAAAATATAATCAGCTCCCACTCAGGTGACGGGATTGGAAATCCATAGTCTTTGTCTGGTGTGCGAGAAGCAAGAAATGCCCGTTCGACAGGTAAGCGATAATTCTTGGTGGTATCGTGTCCGAGAACAAGGCAATAATGTGCTTGCGCGTGAATAAACCTGCCAATTTCAAAGTCGTAACCCAGGAAATCATCGATGCCTGGGATGCGGGCTGGCCCGTATGGAGCCTGGGCATGTTTAAAACCAAGTGAAAACACGCATTGTTTAAATTTTGCTGCATCACGCCTGTCGATCAGCAAATCAAGATCATTACGACCATCTGCTGAGCGGTCAAGCGCAGCATTGCTTTTCCAGTGGCAGTAGGCGATATTTTCTGAATCGAGTAAATCAATCAGGTTTTTAACAAGTGTGGATATCATAAAAAAACAGGTTGTCTGAATAATCGAGTTCGATGCTTGAGCTTTGGAAAATGAGAAATGGTTGATGAGTCGCTATCGATGCTTGTGATCAGAAGCAATGTCAATGTTGCATCATTCATTATTGATCAGTTTAGGCTTCTCATTCCTAACACGTACATCTAACTTTTTTTAGTGTATAAACGTGTTTTCCCGGTTAATTTTCAACATTATATGCTATTGAATACTGAAACTCGTTTAATTCATCACAAGTCATTTTCCGAGAGCTGCGATAGAGAGATTACTAATGAGCAAAATATCAGGGCTAATTCTGATAGACTAAGCGACTAATTATATCCGATTACACTCTAATTCGTACGAGCTTTAATTAATGCAACAAGCAATTATACCGGAACACTCCGGCAATACAGATAGAAAACAGTACTCAGAGCAAACACTCCTGCAGTTTACCAAGGCACTGGATGCTGCTGGGATTGAATATTGTTGCTGGTCAAGTATGGATTACCCATTCCATGGGACAAAGAATACTAACTTTTTCGATGTGTTGATCAAATCTGCTGATAGATCAGACCTGCACGAATGTATTCTGAACGCAGGTTTTAAAGAAATTCACTTTGGCAATAATAAAACCACGGGTCGTACTCTAAACTATCTGGGTTTTAATTCGGATAACGGAGAATTGTTCTCTTTCCGTCTTTTATTCAGATTAATCGTTGGTGTTGTTGCCGCTAAAGAAATTTTTATTCCTATCGAAAACCTGGTATTTGAGAGCACTGAAAGTAATGGTCATGTGAAGACCTGCTCTGCAGAGATAGAGTTTATTTTATTTGTATTTTCACAGGCGCTCAAGTATTCCTCTGACCTATCTGTCTCCAGAGCTAAATTACAGCCGTCAGAGCAGGAACTCAAAAGAATAGAACGTTTAGAGGCGCAGGTAAATACTGATGTTGTGGATAGCATTATTCGGCAGTTTTCACCTTCAGCGGCGAATGAAGAGCTTTTAAATCATTGTCTTGCATTTCTGAAGAGTGAAGTTTCCGCACAATCGCGTATACAGACTTATGCGCTATTACGAAAGCATTTATTGCATTCGAACGATCATTCCAGCTGGCTCACACATGCCAGGATGCTGTGGCAACAAGTAACAGGCGGTCTGCCATGGGTGCCTGGTAAAACAAAACAGCACACGCTTGCTCGTGGCATGATGGTTGCCATTGTAGGCAGCGATGGAGCAGGTAAATCAACCGCTATTACTAACCTGTATGAATGGATATCAGGCTATTGTCGAACTGTTTGCGTTCATCTAGGCAAGCCTCCACATTCAATCGCTACCTTTTTTGTTCATACATTTATCAGAGCTGGCCGATTGTTCGACAGGATGTTCCACAAACAATGGTTTACAGGGCGAATAGCAGATACCAATGTACCGCTTATAGTCAGATATCTTTTGTTAGTGCGTCTGGTATTGACCGCACGGGATCGCCAAAAAGCTTATCTTGGAGCGCGAAAACTAGCCGATAGTGGTGTCTTCGTTATCTGTGATCGGTTTCCGCTCTCTCAGCTCAAACTCATGGATGGACCACGTGCTGAACAGTTGATCAAGTTTGAGAAGCAACCAGGGAAGATTGCTGAAATATTGATCAACATGGAAAAAAAATACTACACAGGCATTCAGTTACCTGAACTCCTGATTGTGTTGAGGGTCGATCCAGAAGTTGCTGTACAAAGGCGAAGTGACGAAAACATTGTGTTGATTCGTCCACGCGCTCAGGAAGTGTGGGATACAGACTGGCGGGGTACATCTGCGCATGTAGTGGATGCGAATCAAATGATTGCTGAAATTAATTCCCAGCTGAAAGCACTGGTTTGGGCTGCACTCTAACATAAGAGTGACTTGATGGACGCCCTGTTTCTACAAGAGATATTTAAAAGGAGATACCTCAAAATTCTCATTGTTTCTTGTTGATACTGTCGCATCATGTCAGTTGATATCTCATCTGTTATCATCTTGTCATGAAAGGTTGCAATAGTCTGGAGCTTTTGCCAGGTTGTTCAGTGTTGGTTTCAGTGAGCAATTGTTGTTTAATTAATTTTAACCTGAATCCATGTTTTCAATGCGGATATAGGGTATAACATATTGGTTTGACAGGAGTTTTAAAAATAATCCTGGCTTCACCCGTCGGTTAAGTGCGTATTTTTTTAATCGCTGAGAAATCAAGCGCTTGCGTATTGTGCCGTAGTGAAGTCACGGATTCAGGTTTAATAAACAATTGATACAATTCAATTGCTTGTGAATTGTAATACGTAAAAGGGATGACAATGATTAATTATCTTCTTGCGACACAACGTGTGGAAAGCACGATCGGTGTAACACTCAATCGTCTGTTACGATACATGAAACTCGCAGGCGCTTACCTGATAGCGACAACTTTAGGTGCAGGAACAGGTTTTGCTGCAGGCTCCTATCTCAAAGTTTCCGGGGCTGCAGGATTGATTGGTGCAGTAGCCGGATTCGGGCTTTGTGCTTACTTTATTCACTGGTCACGGCGTGCTCGTCTTTATCAATATTGGGTTCCACACCTTTCGTTGTTTGGCAGGTTGGCTGAAGGATTGACAATACCTGTTGGAAAACAACAGCTTGAGATGGGAAGAGAAAAGGTACAGCGATTATTCGAAACGCCAGCGGAAATATTCAGTATTTACGAAAAAAGTGCTGATGTTGTGTGTGCTTTATTTATTAACAGATTTAATCTTGACTCGGTTAGTGCGCTACCGGTGATTGGTGATGGACTGAAAATACTGATGACGCGTATCGTTAGCCCATTGCGTGATGCTTTGCTCACACTCAGCTTGTCAGATGAGGTAAACAATCCATGGCAGACATTACAGGAAAATCTGGTTCTGGTGTCGAATCGAGCAGCTGAAATTCAGCGCAGTATTCTCTGGGTTGTTCTCATCCAGATTGTGGGTTTTT
>DRLZ01000184.1 GCA_011322755.1 Crenotrichaceae bacterium | reverse complement strand
TGATCGAGAGGTAGTTTGTGAAAATTTTGGTTACTGGTACAGCTGGTTTTATTGGAAACCATGTTGCAGTGAAACTGCTGGAGCGTGGAGATGAAGTCATAGGAATCGACAATATCAATGACTATTACGATGTTAATCTAAAGCTGGCACGTCTGGAGCGAATTAAGTCGCATCCTGGGTTTACTGATCTTCGCGTAAATCTTGAAGACAGAGCAGCGATACCGGATGTATTTGCAGAACATAAACCACAACGTGTTATTCATCTGGCTGCTCAAGCAGGGGTACGCTATTCAATTGAAAACCCATTGGCTTACATTGATGCCAACTTGCAGGGCTTTGCCAATATTCTTGAAGGCTGCCGACATCATAATATTGAGCATTTAACCTATGCATCAAGCAGTTCTGTGTATGGTGCGAATACATCCATGCCTTTTTCGGTACATGACAATATTGACCATCCACTAAGCCTTTATGCAGCAACCAAAAAAGCCAATGAGTTAATGGCGCATACGTATAGCCATTTATACAAACTACCCACGACTGGCTTGCGGTTTTTTACTGTATACGGCCCCTGGGGTCGACCCGACATGGCATTATTTCTGTTCACTCGCAGCACTCTTGCCGGACAACCAATCAATGTTTTTAATCAAGGCAAACACAAACGTGATTTCACTTACATTGATGATATCGTTGAAGGCGTGATTCGTACCAGCGATCATATTGCACAACCAAATCCTCAATGGAGCAGCGATCAGCCTGATCCGGGAACCAGTCTTGCACCTTATCGCATCTACAACATCGGCAACAATCAACCGGTTGAATTAATGTATTTCATTGAAGTATTGGAGCAGTGCATTGGCAAGAAAGCCAACAAGAACTTTCTGCCATTACAACCCGGTGATGTTCCTGCAACCTTTGCAGATATTGATGAGCTGGTGCGTGATGTGGATTACAAGCCTGATACACCAATTGAGGCCGGAATCGCTAATTTTGTAGAATGGTATCGCTCATACTATAAAGTCTAGCTTCAACCTGAGCCTTCATTACGGCACAATACGCAAGCTATTGATTACACAACAGTTAATAAATACCCGCTGAACCGATAGGTGAAGCCATGATTTTTTTAAACGCATGTGAAACGAGTATCTTACCTCCTGTTATCCGCATTGAAATCACGGATTCAGGTTCAATAAAAAAATTAAATGTTGAATCAGATAACAACACCCGTACTGGGTTTTGCGGCTTTCAGTGGTGTTGGAAAAACAACGCTACTTACTACAATTATTCCCATTCTCACTGATCGTGGCTTACGTATTGGGTTGATTAAACACAGCCATCACAATTTTCAAATCGACAAACCAGGAAAAGACAGCTACCAAATCAGAAAAGCTGGCGCCCGACAGGTGTTGCTGGCTGCACGCACTCGAACAGCGCTGATTATCGAGCATCCAGAATCCACAGAAGAACCACGACTTGCCGATCAATTTAAACACCTGGATTGCGAGCAACTTGATTTGATTCTGGTAGAAGGCTTCAAGCGGGAAGCGATTCCAAAAATAGAAATTTACCGTTCTGGTTTAGGCTATGCTTATCTGTATCCTGATGATCCTCATATCATTGCACTGGTGGCGGATAGTCCGCCCTCGTTAGCGCTAGACATTCCTTTTCTGGACATTAATCAGCCGCAACAATTGGCAGATTATATTCTCAACACATGGCTGACAAATGAATCCATCGCAGGATAATTGTGTTACTCCAGGCCTGCTTGCAATCAGCGAAGCTGAAAGCCGAATTCAGGCAGCAATCCAGCCGATTCGTGATAAACAGGTTTTGCCGCTGAAACATTGTCTGAATCGCATTTTGTCTGAAAACATTGTTGCTGGTTTTAATATTCCTCGGGAGCGTCATTCATCGATGGATGGCTATGCTTTGGCTTTTACCGATTTACAAAACAATATCCAGGCGTTTCGGCTCGCAGGAACCTCGTGGGCTGGCAAACCATATACAGGAACTGTTCAATCCGGTGAATGTATCCGTATCTTTACCGGTGCTGTACTACCAGACACCACTGACACAGTCGTTATCCAGGAGCAAGTCACTGAGTCAGAAGGATTAATTCGTTTTCCTGGAACAACTGAATTAGGTGACAATGTGCGCTTGCCAGGTGATAACGTCAAACAGGGTTCAGTGGTGCTTGAAACAGGAAGCCAGTTATCACCAGCTGAAATCGGATTACTCGCTTCGCTGGGAAAAGTATCTGTTCAAGTCTACCGGCAGCTACGGGTGGCCTTTTTTTCAACTGGAGATGAATTACGCGGATTGACTGACGAACTACAAAGCGGTCAATTGTATGACAGCAATCGTTATTCGTTACATGCATTGCTGGAACAAACGGGCGTGATACCTGTTGACATGGGTGTTGTGCCTGATAACCCGAATCAACTCAGTGAAACACTCATTACCGCTGCAAAAAACAGCGACCTGATTATCAGTACTGGCGGAGCATCTGTCGGTGATGCCGACTTCGTCCAGCCAGTGATAGAAAAGATTGGACAGTTACAGTTCTGGAAACTGGCAATAAAACCGGGTAAGCCACTGGTATTTGGAGAAATACAGGGCACACCTTTTTTTGGGCTGCCGGGTAACCCTGTGTCAGTTATGGTGACATTTCTGGTTTTGGTGCGCCAAGCGCTGTATAAACAAATGGGAAAACGAACATGTCAACCTTTACAGTTTGAAGTTCCCATTACGCATACAATTCAAAGAAAACCGGGCAGACAGGAATATCAACGCGGATTACTTACGCTTGATGACAATCGTTTACAAGTAACACCTTTAAAGAGTCAGGGATCTCATATATTGTATTCAATGATTTCTGCCAATTGCTTTATTATCATTCCAGCTGAATGTCATACAATTTCAGAAGGGCAATCGGTATTTGTGCTACCTTTCAAGAGTGAAATATAGAGTATATGTCGTTACAATTTAACTTGAATCCGTGATTTCAATGCAGATCACAGGGGGTAAGGTGTTGGTTTCAGAGGGGGTGTCAAAAAATTATTGGCTTCACCCATCGGTTCAGTGGGTATTTGTTAACCGCTGTAAAATCAATAGCTTGCACCTTGTGTCGTAGTGAAATCACGGATTCAGGTTTAGACCCAGGAAAATCTTTTAATCATGCATAACAAATCACAGAAGAAAACAATACTGGTCACTGGTGGAGCAGGTTATATCGGTAGCCATGTCGTCAAGCAATTAGGATTGGCTGGAGAGCAGGTTGTGGTTCTGGATAATCTATCAACCGGTTTTGCTGACTCTGTGTTGTTTGGTGAGCTGATAATAGGGGAAACAGGCGATCAAGCGTTGGTATCGAAAATTCTGGAGCAACACAATATTGAATCTGTTTTGCATTTTGCCGCCCATACGATTGTACCTGAATCGGTCTCTGATCCGCTTAAATACTATGGTAACAATACTGCGAATACGCGGAATCTACTCCAATGTTGCCAGCAGGCAGACGTTAAGCACTTTATTTTTTCATCAACCGCTGCAGTGTATGGAATACCAGAGCAACCGTTAATTACCGAAACAACACCGGTTAATCCAATCAACCCGTATGGAACATCAAAGCTAATGAGCGAATGGATGCTACGTGATTTGTCTGCGGTAACAGACTTGTGTCACGTTATTCTGCGCTACTTCAATGTGGCTGGCAGCGACCCGGATGGAGAAATAGGGCAATCAACCGAAAAGGCCACCTTGTTAATCAAGGTCGCTGCTGAAGTTGCTGTTGGTAAACGTGAAAAATTATATGTATTTGGAACTGACTACCCAACTCCGGATGGAACCGGTGTGCGTGATTATATTCACGTTAGCGATCTGGCCGATGCCCATATTCAAGCGCTGGAATATTTGCGCAACGGTGGGGAATCCACCACGCTAAACTGTGGTTACGGACATGGCTACAGTGTTCGTGAAGTCATTGATACAGTTAACGCAATCAATGGCGAACCAATTGCAGTGGAAGAACAGCCCAGACGCGCTGGAGACCCACCACAACTGGTTGCCTCTGTTGACAGTATTCATGACACCCTGGACTGGCAACCACGCCATGATGATTTAAACGAAATTGTCCAGACATCGTTAGCCTGGGAGCGTAAGTTACAATCACGTTAGCTGCTGAAACATGGTTCCCCACAGAATTGATATGGCGTTGATCTCGCAGTGTTTTCTATTAGCATATCTTTTATGTAGATTCCATAGGCTGTTCAGGCATTAAATACCACAGGATAACTGCAACAAGAAAAAGTGCTGGAACATCTCCTGCCAGATTGATTCGATCTGATTCATCAATAATGGCTTGAATAAACATCACACCGCCGTGCACAATACTCGACCAAATGGTAAACCAGATAAGACTTTTATTCGCCATAGGATCTTTTGATGCCAGGAATAAAAATACCCCCAAGGTCATATAAACACCCATAATCATTTGCTCATATTCAGGTTGAGGCGGAGTCCAGCCCCAACCAGAAGGCCAGATAATCAGCATCATTGCCGGCACACCAGCAATAAAAATAATACCAATCACTTTTAGTGCAATTGACAGGTATTTCGATTTTAGTTCTGGTTGCATGCTCAATCCTCTTATACTAGTCTTGTCATTTTCGAGAGATACTAACAAAGCAGATCATCTTCTGCATCATTCAAAATAGAGAGAAAGCTAATCTGTGTTTTCTGTTATCTACATTAGCCAGGGTCGCATACTCTCATCGTGGTATACAAATAAACTCAATCCGGATTCCGCTTGGCTCGTAACACATCATATGTTTCACTGGACCGTCACGAAGTAACTCAGGAGGGAATTCAACTTTCAATCCAGCTGCTGATACCTTGTTGTGAATCGTATCCAGGTCTTCAAAACTACCAACTGATAACGCAAGATGATGTAAGCCTATATTTTCTTTTCGATTAAAAAAGACTGGAGAATTTGATTTTGCCTCCCACAATGTCACCATTAAAACTCCATCAGTGACAAAGATTGCCGGATATTCAGAATCTCTTCGCACTTCTGACCAGCCTAATACATTAATAAAAAAACAGGCGGATTCCTCAAGCCTGGAAACGGTTAAGCCAACATGGTGCGCGCCTGTTGTGATTGGTGTGGATTGATTCACATTGTGTCCTATCTGCCGTTTATTTCGTAGCAGATGCTATCCAGGTTGTGCCTTTCATACACAGAGTGTTGCTTTGTTTGAATGATTCTGCAGCTGAAATAACTTCATCAATATATTCCTGACGCGCAGCCTGTTCGAGCTGGTTCACCAGCGCCATAACCGGTGCGGCTAAATCTGACATTGCTTCCCAGTAGGCATGGCCATCATAAACCTCAATCACGTTAATTTCCATCTCTTCCAGTTTAATATTATTGAAGCCTGCCGACTCCAGCACGACGTGCAAACGCTCCGGGTCGGCAAATGCAAAAATTCCTGGTGTACCGGGAGCTGCAACAGGAAGTTTCATGTAGTGACTCAGTGTTTCCAGCAATACATTGATAAAAGGGGTTTTCTGTGGGGCAGCCCAGCATGCCAGACTAATACGACCATTCTGCTTCAGTGTCGCATGAGCAGCGGTGAGACAGTCCAGCGGCTGAGGCATAAACATCAAGCCCCAGCGAATGGTCACTGCATCAAATGATGCTGCGGGATAATCCAGTGTTTCAGCATCGACACAATGGAATTCGATGTTGTTGAGCTTCTGCTCTGTGGTTTTTTCACGGGCAACAGCAAGCATTTCATCAACCAGATCGGTACCGATGACCTGACCTGAGTCACCGACAATATGAGCAGCTGTGATTGCGGGTTCTCCGGTACCCGAAGCAATATCAAGCAATCGAGAACCCGAGGATATTCTGGTGAGCTCAAGCATGCGATTGGTAACAGGCGCAGCGCCCTTACGCAATAAATCATCTTGTCGGCGCCAACCTTCCGCTACTGATTTCCAGTTATCTCTTTGTTGTTGTTTTAACTCGAATGGATCAGGGGTTGTCATGTTGTTCTCTATGCATGGAGGTAGTTATGTATTTATGTTGGTAACTAAGTTAACTGTTTATTGTTTGATCATTTCCAATATAGCATTTGCCACAAGATCAGATGAGGCTGGATTTTGTCCCGTGATCAAATTACTGTCAATCTGTCTATACGGTTGCCAATCATCGGCCTTTGAGTACAGTGCTCCTTTCGCTTTCAAATCATCTTCCAGTAAAAAAGGTACGATATTTGATAGTTGAACCGCATCCTCTTCAGTATTACTAAAACCTGTGACAGCCTTCCCTTTGACTAACAAAGATCCATCAAGCGCCTTAACATGACGTAACACTGCTGGTGCATGACACACTGCGGCAACCAGCTTTCCAGTAGCATACATGGTTTCGATTAAAGCAATCGAATGACGGTCTTCCGCTAAGCCCCACAATGGTCCATGTCCACCAGGATAAAAAACAGCATCATAATCACCAGATATAATTTCTGACAATTTCAGCGTATTTGCTAATGCATTTTGAGCACTAGCATCTTTTTTGAAACGCTGTGTTGCTGCTGTTTGAAAAGCAGGATCATCACTTTTGGGATCTAACGGAGGCTGTCCACCATTGGGTGAGGCAAGTGTTATCGTTGCATTTGCATCCAGGAATCGATAATAAGGCGTGGCAAATTCTTCCAGCCAGAATCCTGTTTTCTGTCCTGTTTCACCAAGTTGATCATGTGAGGTAAGAACAATGAGAATATTCATATAAATGTCTTTTCAATGGTTACAGATTATTTGGAATGGATAGGCTGCGCTGCGCACCCGTTTCATTGGGATAAAATCTTTTAGCTGAAGTTTCCAATTTCACTCCTGATAAATTAACAGATACCTCAACTCAAAAGTAAAGATAATTAAATGACATCCAGCTTACCAAACCTCGGCATAAGGACGTACTTCAATCACAGATGACCATGTAGAGCGTTTTTGCCGGGTTAAGTTCATTGCAACATCCGCCAGATCATCCGGCTGGATGAAATAATCGTTGGCTTTATCGGGCATCATCTTGCGTGTTGCTGGTGTGTCGACAACTCCGTCCACGATAATCAGTGAAACGTGAATTCCTGCTGGCCCAAGGTGGCGTGCCATCGATTCGGAAAGGCTTTTTTGTGCTGCTTTGGCTGACGCAAACGCTGCCATTTTGGCACCTCCCCTGCGTGAAGCTGTAGCACCGATAAAAATGATATTGCCCTTGTCGTTACTTTTCATGGAAGCAATCACTTGTCTGGATGTCAGCAGTGCTCCAAATGTATTAACCCGCCAGCTCTGTTCAAAATCATCGAATGATATTTCCTCCACATCAGCCCAGATGCCAGCCCCAGGATTGTAGATCAGTACCTCAATATCCCCAAGTTCTGTATGTATTGCTTCAAATGTGGTTTCGACTGAATGAATATCGCAAACATCACATGCATACGCCCGTGCACCATCCAGTGTATTTGCAAGCTCCGCGGTGAATGTCAGACGACGTGCCAACAGTGCAACTTGATAACCTTCTGCTGTATAGCGTCGTGCATATGCAGCGCCGTTTCCAGGGCCGACACCGACAACAACGCAGACCGGCTTATTCGATTGAGTAGACATCTTTAGTTATCCTTTCCAGTGAGGAGGTGTGGTTTTATCAAAATACGTTAATTGCTCGATATTCTGCATGAATGTGGTCAGTTTCGGGCCAATCAATGCTGTAACACTATGTTGGGGTTGTTTTGCTTCAAGGCGTTTAATTAACGCCAACAATGGATAGAGCGTAAAATCAGCCAATGATAAATCGCTGACACAATACTGACTTTGCAACTGATTCTCAAAATAGTCTAATTGTTCGCCCAAATCCTTCAGTGATAATTTAATTTCAGCAGGATTCCCGTTACCACTGCTACGAAACAAGGTCAGCTCCAACAGTCGTCGTAGCGCAGGATAGAGATATGTATGTGTTTCTGCAGCAATACGGCGAGCAACTGCTCGTTCCCTGATATTTGAGGGAAACACAGAATATTCCGGGTAACGTTCTTCCAGATATTCAATAATGGCTAATGATTCCCATAGGCTGAAATCAGCATCGACGATTACAGGAACCTTGCCATGCGGATTGATACTCAAAAAATCCGCTTCCTTCAATTCACCACTTTGCAGCGACATCACAATTAATTCATAAGCAATCTGTTTGTGTTCCAGAACCAGCCACACAGCCCAAGAGAATGGTGATCCGGAGCCATAATAGAATTTTGTATTCATAACGACACTCATATTCAATTTAGAAAGCGTTAAGCAATGTTATTACCAGAACCAATTGACAAAAAAAACCACCCACAAAAGCAAAAGTTCTCACAACGGGAACTGCAATCAAGTAGGCAATGACATGGATTAAGCGGGTAAAGAAATACACCATGCTTGTAGTGGCCGTTATTGAAGAATTCATGCCGGTTATCTGGACAATCAACAGTAATGGGGCAAACACCACCAGATTTTCAACAGCATTCGCATGTGCTTTCATTAATCTTTGCGCCCACTGCGCCTCGGGATGAAGATCTGGTACGCTTAATGTTGCCCATGCACCCAGTTCAATAATCCTGTTGGCGATATAAGGAAGCCAGAAAAGTGCTGTCATGGTGATAGTTAATATCAACCAGTAGAGCTCTGTTGTTAATGGAGTATGCATGATTCACCTACGTGTTAGAGTCGATTCCTGATCTGACGAACCAGTCATATTTAAAGAAACCAGTCATGCGATTTCACCCACTTGATCAGCTTGTTCTTGCAGCAATTTATGAATTGATATCAGGTGAAACCACAACCAAAGTGGTGCAGGCAAAAATACTGCGTACATCATGCTTCCGTGCGGAGTTATGTCCGGTAAGATCAATAATGACAGTGTGCTAGCGACAATTAATATATCCAGCAGGCCAAACAGGTTTGCAAACCATGCCCGCCTGGTCTCATCAACATGACTTGCCATTGAAAAAGCAGCAACCAGCCCAAAAAATCCGGCAGCAATATGTGTCCAGCCATCAACTATTCCAAATGCCAGTGGCATGTTGCCCAGACCGGCTTGCATTAGAAATGAAGCACCAAAGAATACTCTGATGCCTTGCATTAACAACAACTGCTGCTGACTCAAGCCAAGTAAGAGTGTTTTCAGCACTGGAACAGTCAATAACAACACACCAATCAGGCCAACAGCAACAAAAATGATCAGCAGAAACACAATTCCGGAAATATCCTCGGGAAACAGGCTTTTTGTTGACAGACCAACATGCAGCAAAATCAGCCACGCGAATAATCCGGCGCCAATGCCTGTATGAAACCTGTTATTGTTGCTGAGTGAAATGACCCAGAGCGTATACACAATCATCAGCATGTCGAGTCCGATCATAAACCAGCTGGAAGTATTCAATGACATAAACCAATTCCTCTGTTAATGTAAAAGTGACATACAGTATCGACTTTATTAAGAGATGGTTCTATGGCTGTAACAACTGAATATCATGCTGAAACAACTAAAATTAATTCTTCAGATGATGTTTTCAGTGAGTCCTTGCGATCAATGCAAATTACCGGTAGTTTGCTGTTGAATGAAGATTATGCAGCACCGTGGGCAATCACCATACCCGATAAAGTTGAGCTGGTTAAAAGCCTGGAGAGCAGCAACGCCACTCATATTGCTGCATTTCACTTGGTTCGGCGCGGTTATGTTGAAATCGAACTGGAGAATAAAGACAAACACATCGTAAACGAAGGTGAACTGGTCATCGTGTTTTCAGGGATGGCACACACACTTTATCAGGGAACAAGCTATCCGGCTTGCTCTTTCAAAACCATCATGCAAACTGGCTTGAATATTTTCAAGCCAACACAAGACACGTATCCACAATCAACTTCTTTGATTTGCGGCATTTTTATGTTGCGCGATACGCTGCGAAACCCACTGTTTGAAGCCTTACCGCCGCTACTGAAAATCACCACTGATCAGAGTGATAACTACTCACAGGCAACAACAGCAAATATCGTCAATTTGTTGCTCAAAGAGATGGATCAACAGTCACTAGCTCACAGCTATAGCGTGGAACGCTATCTGGAATTACTCTGTGCCAGATCAATTCATTCTTATCTAGAAACTTTACCTGCTGAACAAAGCGGATGGTTACAGGCACTCAAAGACCCGATGGCTGTAAGGGTGATTACAGCCATTCATGCAAAGCCCGAGTATGGATGGTCGGTTCAGGAAATGGCCAAACTGGTTTCACTCTCACCATCACGGTTTGCAGCGCGATTTACAGAGATCATGGGCACATCGCCCATGGTCTATGTGACACGCTGGCGAATGTATCTGGCAAGTAAATTACTCAATGAAACCCGGGCTGGCATTGAACAAATATCCACCCGGGTTGGTTATGATAATGTTGCCGCGTTTAGCCGTGCTTTCAAACGTTGTATTGGTTCATCTCCAGGGGTTTGGAGAGCGTGTCGGATGCGTGACACGCATCCTTCCTGATGAATACAGTGGATAATGGCATATGCGATCTGCTATTAATTTGGTTTCCACCCGACTTGGTGATGAGAATAGTGTTGCGTTTATTTGTGCTGGATGGGATGCTTGTTATTCCAGTTAACCTATAGATTAACAGCTGAAACCGGCACCATTCATTTAGCGCTGGCGTTGCATTTTTTTCAGCAATTTTTTCAAGCTGTTGATCTGTTGCTGATGAAGATGGTGTTGATCCGGTTCGTAGCACAGCGCTGAATATACCCTGGTAAATGCTTTGATCTCAGTGGCTAATCCGGGTAGTTTGGTTATCGCTATCTGACTCAATGCCTGCGGTGTTTGTGACGGTTCTCTGCTGATGCCTTGCTGTTCCAGAAAATCACAAAAATGTTGATACAGTCGATGTTCTGCGGCAATGCTGACATGCTTTTTAGTGAGACCAAGAAACACCACCCATAACAAAATAATCGCTGCAAAAAGACCGCCGACCAAAAAGGCAATTTTTTGCACCGACAGATCACCGAACAAACGCTTCAACAGTTGTGTTTGTGAATCGCTGTCATAACCGAGAACAAAGCGCCGCCATGCATACTGGGTTGAGTCGATTCGTTGTCTAAGCGAGATTAGCCACTGATTTTTCGACAGTGAAAACGTTTGAGCTTCGAGAAAACTGCCCTCTTTATCCACTGCTGTTTGTAGATTGTGTTCAATACGTTCAGGCGCGACCATTGCGGTTGGATCAAACCGGATCCAGCCTCGATTTTCCAGCCACACTTCTGCCCATGCGTGGGCATCGTATTGCCGTACTGAGAGAAAATGACCATTGTTGTTCCATTCACCACCTTGATACCCGACGATAACGCGCGCAGGGATGCCTGCGGCTCGCATCATAAAAACAAAACTACCCGCATAATGTTCACAAAACCCTTTTTTCTGATTAAACAGAAAATCATCAATTGAATTGTTTTGATCCATGAGCGGTGGACGTAGCGTGTAATAAAATGCTTGCTGCTGATAACGCTTGAGAATGTTGTCGATATAGTCTTGCTTTGAGGTCGATGTGGCAACCAATTGCTGTGCCAGTAGCCGGCTTTGCTCATTGCCTTGTTCTGGAAGCTGCAATGCCAGTTGACGACTGGCTGTGGGCAACTGAACGTCACGCAAAGCTTGCGGATAACTCACCAGACTCAACAACATGGGTTCCAGCAAATCCTGGTTGGCGATGATCCGAAAATCATTGCCAAAAAAAGCATCACCTTTAATACTGACAACAGGGGATAGCGCAAATAACCAGGGTTGTCCTGATTTTTCGTAAATGACTTCATATTCAAGGCCAACACCTTTACTGCCATCTTGTTGAAACAAGCGCTGGTGGATCTGACGTTGACTCGTTTTCAGCTTTGATTTAACTGCTTTGGCATCCAGCTGCTGTGCAAATTGAGTCCAAGTATTGCCATCAAAATGCTGTAACACGATTCCATACCAGTAGAGTTCTGTTTGTTTGGGGCGTGCCCCAAGAAATTTGACATTAAATGCCAATTCATCAGACTGACTGAGTGAAGTAATCGACCCCGGAGACATCATGTCGCTCATACCTGTTTTGGCACTGCCACCGGGGACGGGAACTGACCATAGCGGCGGCAGACGTGGAGCAAATAAAAATAATACAATCATTAATGGAAAACACAGCATCAGCATCAATGATGAAAGCTTCAAGTCCTTGATAATCTGATGACTGCTGGATTGGTGAATTGCGATCATCGCGCCACTCAAGACAATTAGCGCAAAAACACCATAAAGTGCGGTGAGAATGGTTTGCGAATAGAGAAACAACACAGCGATCAGGATAAAACCGGTTAAAATCACTACAACTCCGTCACGGCGCTGAATGATCTCAATGGCTTTATAGGAAAAGCCCAGCATTAACAATGAAGCGATCATATCCAGTGAGACCAGCTCCATTCCACTCAGAAACAACGCCCCAACACCAAGTCCACTGATGATAATTTTTATCAAATTCCCGGGTTGCTCATGATGGCCTTTCATCACCCGAATCCGCCATCCGGCAGATAATAACAATACCGGAATCAACCAGACTGGAAGATAAAATGCCAGTGGTGCCATTACCACTAATTGCGCAGCAAGCAGCCACAGCATACCGGCATAGGTTATTTGATTGTTTTGCGGAAAGCCCTTAAAAAACATGGTTACTTTTCCTTGCCTTCTGCAAATAACGCCAATGCGGTTAAACACGTGTTTTTATGGGCTTCACCACGCATTGGCTGAATGGTTTTGCCGGGTATTTTTAAACCATAAAGTTGCTGTTGCTGATGATATTGCAGAACTTTTGCACAAAGATGAGATAGTTTGGTTTCAATTCCTGGCATGGTCAGTTTATCCCACTCCAGCCAGACATCGTGATCGGCGTAATCAACAAAGGTTTTGCTATACAGATTTCCGGTTTTTGCATAAGCGCCCCAATGGATCAGTTTTGGGGAATCTCCATCACGATAATCACGTATACCTGCAAAATCTGTTGTACCATTGCTGATTTCCAGACCTTGTTCGGCTATTTCATCCAGACCGAGCCCGTCTTCTCCTGTTGCGTATAACACCGGAGCGGGATAAACAATGCTGTGCATGTCCAAAGCTGCATACGACCAGGCAACCACCAGACCAATCGGGTAAACGCTGAAAATCGACAGTCTTTCAGGCTTGAAACGTCCGCGTTGTTTGGTACTGTGGGATAGCTTGATATGAACGCTATGATGTTGTTGAAGATCGACAACAGTCATATCTTCATACTTCCAGCCGATTGTAATCGCTGACTTTTTTTGATTTTCAGGACACGATATTTCCAGTTCAAAGACTGCTTTTTCGCCCATAAAACAAGGACTGGATTGTATCGCCCGAATACTTAAAGCAGATAAATTGCGGTACGTATAAAAAATTGCCATCACAATCATCGACAGCAACCAAAAGCTCAATCCGTAAATCAGGGAATTCTGAAAATTAATCGCGATGAGTGACAGCACGATTATTGCGATGAATAAGGCCGCGCTAATTCTGGTGGGGATAATGAAAATCCGGTTGATATCCAGGGTGATTTCGCGGCTATCAGGAAAGCGTTTCTCCAGCCAGAGATTGAGACGGGTTTTCCAGCGCGCTCCAGGCACAGCTAGTGAACACCGGCGCCAATAACATCAACTGCTTGCAGAACATGTCTTGCCAGCTGCTCGCCCTGGGTTTCTTTTTTACCAATAATCCGGTGCCCGACAACGGCGACAAACACGGCCTGAACATCTTCCGGCAACACATGTCCACGCCCTTGTAACAAGGCCCAGCATTGAGCGCTTTTCAGCAATGCGAGCGCACCACGTGGCGATAAACCGAGGTGGCATAAATCATCTTGCCGGGTTTGGGCAATCAAGCGTTGCACGTAGTCCAGCAAGGTATCGGAAACCTTAATCTGCGGAACCAGTTGCTGAATCGTCAGCAAATTTTCGCGACTGAGTACCTGTGTGACTTGATCCAGAGCCGCTCTGCCTTTGTCGCCTTTCAGGATTTCTCGTTCTATCGATGGCTCAGGATAACCGAGAGAAATACGAAACATGAAGCGGTCCAGTTGGGATTCTGGTAGCGGAAAAGTGCCTGATTGCGTTTGTGGATTCTGGGTAGCAATCACAAAAAATGGCTCTGGCAGTGAATAAGTCTCTCCATCGATGCTTACCTGACCTTCTTCCATGGCTTCCAGCAAAGCACTTTGAGCTTTTGGTGTTGCGCGATTGAGCTCATCAGCTAAAAAGATTGCACTGAAAATCGGGCCGCGATGAAAACTAAATGTAGATGATTGCGCATCAAACACAGAAGTACCAATTAAATCAGCCGGTAATAAATCACTGGTAAATTGTACGCGCTTGTAATCCAGCCCAAGTGTTTTCGCCAGGGCATGAGCCAGTGTGGTTTTACCCATCCCTGGCAAGTCTTCGATGAGCAAATGTCCATTCGATAAGATACAGGCAACAGCCAGCTGTACCTGTTGTTCTTTGCCAAGCACGACCTGGTTTAATGTATCGAGACTGGTATGAATTTTTTTTAATAACGGAGTCAGCAAGTTTTTTCACCTTCTATTGTCTAGTCTGAAGTTTAGTTCATTGCCAGCAGAAAGTTGAAGGGATTGAATCGCCATCTGTGAGGCTGTGTGCATCAAACAGGTTTTTCTGTGCGAACTATTCAATGCAATCTGTAGTCTACCCGTCTGTGGTTATTTCGTTGTTCACTATTGCGCAGCTCAATCAACTATTTTTCACCTGCCTATCTGTCAATAAACTGGGTGCTGGATCATGCCTGAAAATTTATCAATAGCTGATATTAACAGCTTATGGAAAAGCCATTTTTCTTCACTGATGGGAGGTTCAAAAGATAATATTCCGAGTTTAATGGATGGGGTGCAGTCCCATGTATTTGAAGCGAATACGCTGGTTACACCGAAAAATTCACTCTGTCAACACTATCTGATGAATGCGCGAGGCAGTTTGCGTATTCAACTGGTGACTGAATCAGGTCGTGAAGTTACTCTTTATCGTGTTCAACCAGGAGAAGCTTGCATACTCACCACATCTTGTTTAATCAGTCATCAGCGCTTTCCGGCTGAAGCGATTACCGAATCAGAGGTGGTTGCATTTACCTTGAACGAGTCGATATTTAATCATTATTTGAATCATTCTTCTGTTTTCCGCAGGTTTGTGTTTCAAAACCTGGGGCAACGGCTTGCTGATGTTCTCAAGCGGATTGACCAGATGTGTTCGCCAGCAGTCGATCAGACACTGGCAGGTATTCTTCTCAAATTTAACCAGCTCAATGCACCGATTGTTAAAACCCACCAGGATATTGCTGTCGAGATGGGAATGGCAAGGGAAACCATCTCTCGCCACCTGAAATGTTTTGAAAACCAGGGATGGGTTAAGTTGGCGCGGAATACGATTATTATCCGGGATGCGGATGCTTTGAGTAAGCTTTCAATGATTTAAGCTGGAGCGTTGCCGACAAAAACGGCCCTGGAATGCAATCCACAAGGCCGTTTTCGATCAACCTGAAGTTTTTAGTAAGCTTGCAGCTTAATTCTGATCCTGGCCCGCACCAGCGCGTGCCAAATTGTTCAGCGCACCAGCGATGGCATTCAAACGATCATCCACACCGCTCAGATTGATACGCCCAGCAAGAAATCGTAGATCATTATAGGTAATATTGACTCTGCCCTGGAAATCGGTCCACACCAGAAATTTAAGCGGCAAGTCGATACCCATCCGCGGGTCTGCCTGCATTAAAGGTGTTCCGACATTCGGGTTGCCGAACACGATCAGCACTGGAAGCGGAACACGATGCCGACGATTGTTACCTTCACCATAATCCAGTACCAGTGGAATACGCGCAGCTGGATTGACAGTAATTGCATCTTGCAGTGCCTGGACTGTTTCCTCAACCGACTGCTGACTACGGACGGTTATCAACCCATGTTCTTCAGCTTCTGATGATCCAAACTGACGCATCAGTCGATTGGTAAATCTGAGTGAAAAATCACGAATAAACAAATCATGACGATCAAGCAGATACCCGAGCGTATTCACTGAGAGCTTGATGACACCATTCTCTTCGAAAACATGGAATTTGATTGGCAAATCAAGACCAACGGTTTTGCCTCTTCTGAGGAGCTGCTTTTCCAATACGCGTGGAAGCCGGGCGAACATGACCTGATTTGGACCCAGCTCCAGATCAACACTGGCTGCGGCAGCGGAGTGATCAACAATCAAGGGAATTTTAAATCCTTCCTGTTCGAGTGTGGCTTTAAGCTCAGCGACAGCTGATGGGACATCGACAGCATCCTTCAAGACAATAATGTCCATTCCATGAGCAGGTGTTGTGATGGTTGAAACTGGTTTGATATTGCCGCGAATTTCGCCAAAAGGAAAACCAGGCGCCGGGCCAGCATCGTTGACAAAAATATCCTTGTTCGTATGGACCAGTACAAAGGTATTACCGGATCTAAGCGCATCGACAATTTGATCATTGCCTGGGTGCATCCCCAGCTGAACGCCGCCCTGATCTTCCAGTAAAATTGAGATCCCATCTCTGGCTAACTGGAACCCGTCTGTCGTGCTTGTGAAGTCAGCATCAACAGCGTTTAGCGTGAGATCAATGGCGATCGGCCCGAAATTTCCCGGGTCGCCACCTCCGGCAAGATGCAAATGAATCGGTGTTTCATTGGGGCCAAAGTTACGTAGCTGGTCTCGTGAAATTCCTGTCACATCCAGTTGATAGTCCAGCGTGTTATTGTCAGTATCCAGTTGTATTTGGATTGAACCAGATGCATTGGTTTCAACAACACCCAAAGGATCTGTAACCTGTGCAGGGTCAGATCCATTTTGATTTGCTGCTTGTAAACTTGCAGCTAGTTTGACGATTTCAGCGTGCAGCGAAAATGACAACAGTAACGTGACCAGAACGCAAGCAAGTTTTATCCTGACTCTATTAAACAGCATGGTAATCCTCCTGAATTGAGATTTATATGAGTTATCTACTCAAAGCCATTGAAAATAATTAGATAACGTGGTGAGAGATTTTGTTTAATGATGCTATAACGCTACCAATGACTATCGTTATGTTGGAAACATATGAAATTAAGCATGGGAAAAGCTTGGGTTTGAATCCAGTGGTAGCGATCACCATCGTACATAATGTAAGCACGATTGTATGTGATCGGATCACATACAATCAGAATCTCTGGCTATTTCCGGAATCCAGCCTTATCGTATTTTGTCGTGCATTGAATGAACAATGCCTGTGGGGTCACTTGTCTCGTGAATTACCACTTACAGAAAATGTGGTTGGTTTGCAAGAGACTGGGTATTCTTCCCTCTTTTCTCGCAATTTATTTCCAGGCAGTATCAATGAGTGCCAATATTTTCAATTGGTTAGGTTGTTTTTTTGAAAGTTATTCAGGATAAGTTTACTCAATAAATCTGGTAATAGGTATTTTTTTGCCAGCATTGGTTTTTCAATCAAATGCCATGAAAAAATTGCCAATACCAGTGTAACGCTAAATGAGAGCATGACCATTCTGGCTACACTGATATTCTCAATCAAGGCGGCTACTGATTGCTGGACAGGAAAAGCATAAATATACATACCATAGGAATAATCACCAAATTTGTTATATCTTCTCATGATACCGGCAGGTACATAGGCGATATAAAGAGTGATGTAACCGATGAGTAAAAAATAGATAATAAAAAATGGTGTGTGATTGCCAAGAAAATAAATCAGAATACAACAAGCAATCAGGAATAAACGTAAAGATAATATAACTCGATGCGCCATCATGTAATACGTTGCACCGCAAAAAAACAGGGTAAGAAACCTGGATATATGATGATAATGCCTTTTCCCAGGAAAGCTAAGTGCAAATTTATAATATAACCATGCAAGACTGGCAAGGCAAATTACTGCAAAGGCGAATTTTGCCTTTTCCTCTGTAACTACAGGTGGTTTGATGTAGAGTAGAAATCCGGCTATTACAACAATAACATACATCTTGATTTCTTCTGGCAATGTCCACAAAGGACCGTTGACGGTATTTTTCCAGAGATTGTTGTCGAAAACACCGGGTAGTTTGTAATAAACACCATTTAATAACGTACTATTTTTTCGAAGAAATTTCCATGTATCTGGATGGTTGAAGTAATCCTCAAGTGGTAAAGTTGTAAAATAAGCACCAACCACACAGATACAAAAGAGTACAGCGATAATCAGTGCTGGGTAAATCCTGAGAATTCTTGACCAGATAAAGAAAACAATATCTTTCCGGTCAAACAAGCTTTTTGTAACGAGTAACCCACTGGTAATAAAAAATATATCAACAGCAACCACTCCAAAGCCCATATGAGTTATTGTTCCTAATGGATCAAGCTGGTTACTGGACAGAGGATGACTATGAGAAAACAGAACCAGACTTGCAGCTATAAACCGGAGTAGATTGAAATTATTATCCCGGCTATTGATATAGTCTGAAAGGTATTTTGGCATGATGGAATGGCAAGGGGCGATTGGAAAATAAGCCTAAAGACAGTAAAGTTTAAATTCCCATGTTACCGAGTGTTATCAATATTCTGTTGATAATAGACGTTAAATCAGGATGCTCAACTTCAAACTCGTTAATGGTTTCTTCCAGGTTCTCGACTAATCCCTGATGTTTCGTATTTGATGTATCGTCAATCTGTTGTTCTATCTGATCAGCCAGCGTATTTAAGGATTGCTTGCGACTATCATCAGTATTTAAATTGAGAATCTCGTTTCTCAGTGCTTGTAATGCTTCATCGAGTTGCTTTTTATCTGTCATGATGGTTTGTTCCTGTGGGATGGTAAATAAAATGGGGGTGATTGGACTATTGCCAATCACCATGTTGTTTAAAGGTCGAGCTGCCCGTAGAGATCATATTCGTCTGCATCGTTTATTTTCACGTTAACGAATGTACCGGTTTGCAGCTTTTCAGATGAGCTAATAATAACCTGTCCATCGATTTCAGGCGCATCAGCACTACTGCGACCGATCGCGCCTTGCTCGGTTATCGTATCAATCAAGACTTGTTGTATGCTACCAATTTTGTTGTGCATGCGTTGCTTGCTGATATTCGCTTGCAGTTCCATCAAACGCTTCAAGCGTTCCTGCTTTAGTTCTTCGGGTACAGGGTCTGGTAATGTGTTTGCCACTGCGCCATCTACTGGTGAATATGTAAAGCAGCCAACACGATCCAGCTGGGCTTGCTGCAAAAATTCCAGTAATTCTTCAAACTCGGCTTCTGTTTCACCGGGAAAACCGACGATAAAGGTGCTGCGTATCGTAAGCTCAGGACATTGTTGGCGCCAGTTTTGAACGCGTCGCAAAACATTTTCGGAACTGGCAGGACGTTTCATTAACTTTAGAATACGGCTGCTCGCATGTTGAAACGGGATATCCAGATAAGGCAACAGCTTGTCTTCAGCCATTAACGGAATAATCTGATCAACATGTGGATAAGGATAGACGTAATGAAGGCGTACCCATACATCAAGCTCTGCAAGTGCTTGTGCCAACGATAGAAAACTGGTTTCCAGCTGCCGACCACGCCAGCTTCCGGTTTGATAACGGAGATCAACGCCGTACGCGCTGGTATCTTGTGAAATAACCAGTAATTCTTTTACACCGGCATTGACCAGTTGCTGAGCTTCTGTCATCACCTCATCAATGTTTCGGCTAACAAGATTTCCACGGAATGAAGGAATGACACAAAATGTACAGCGATGGTTACAGCCTTCAGAAATTTTAAGATAAGCATAATGACGCGGGGTTAGTTTGATGCCTTGTGGGGGGATCAGACTGCTGTATGGATCATGAGGAGCAGGCAATGCCTTGTGAACTGCCTTCATGACCGCTTCATAAGCATGAGGACCGCTAATGTCCAGTACTTGTGGATAGCGTTCACGAATCTGGTTTTCCCGTGCACCCAGGCAGCCAGTGACAATGACTTGCCCGTTTTCATTCAAAGCCTCACCAATGGTATCCAGTGATTCTTCGACCGCAGCATCAATAAATCCACAGGTATTGACCACAACAGCATCCGCCTGCTGGTAATCGCCGACAACATCATATCCTTCGGCGCGCAGCTGGGTCAGAATACGCTCACTGTCGACCAAAGCTTTAGGGCAACCCAAGCTGACAAAACCAATACGCGGATTATTCATGAATTTCCTGACATAACACTGATGAATTTCTAAAAAGGCTGGTGAATTGTATCGGAAAACACTGTTTCAAAGTTAAAACTAGGGAGAAAGTGATAAAGCGCACAAACAATGTCTGGTTTACCGGCTATATTGTAAGGTACTTAGAGCTTAAAGTAACTTTTTCTATTCTCTTTGCATGATGATGCAGGAGGCGTTTATGCGTCATACTCGAACTCAAAAAGCAATTGGACTGATGACGATTGCAGCAATACTGACGACGATGGGTTTATTCGTTTTAATCAACGGGTGTTCAAAGTCGGTGACTAAATTATCAAACCATCTGCATTAAATCACCAGGCAATCAGACATGCATCACATTCGAATTAAAAAACTAAATGCGTTATTAACGCTGTCAGCTCTGTTGTTGATCACCTTTTGCATGATACTAATTGCGGGATGCTCCAGGTCAGTGTCACCACTGACCAGATTAACCGAGACTGATGTTATTCTGGCTTTTGGAGACAGTTTGACATATGGCACCGGTGTTTCCAGCGAAATGAGTTACCCGAGTGTCCTCGCAAGCCGAATTGGTCGCACTGTGATTAATGAAGGAATCCCGGGTGAATTAAGCTCGGATGGATTGCTCAGGCTTCCGCGGTTACTCGATGAATACCAGCCTTCACTGGTGGTTATTTGTCATGGAGGTAATGATTTTCTTCGCAAACAGCCAATCGAGCAACTGGAACATAACCTGAAACAAATGGTACAACTTGCCAGGGACGCTGGCGCTGAAGTGATACTGGTTGCTGTGCCTCAACCGAAATTGTTAATGCTGTCTGATGCAAAAGTGTACCAAAAAGTCGCAAATGAGATGCATGTTGCATTTGTTGATGATGCCTTGTCAGACATTTTATCTGAAACCAATTTGAAATCTGATGCAGTGCATCCGAATGCACAAGGGTATCAACTTCTGGCGGAAGCAATTGAAGCCGTGTTAACTGATGCCAAGGCAATCTAGCGTGTTACCTGTGTTTTACATTCCCATCGCGGCTTTTGCCAACCGGTGTTTCAGCCAGGGTATTCTGTCAAGTGTCATTAAACCCAGACTACGGGCATGACCAAGCAGGCTCCAATCGCTGCTGAATAGCCAGATCAAGCTGTTGGTAAAGTTGATCACTCGTTGGTGATCTGTGTTTCTCATCTGAGCAAATTCTTCCAGTATCTCTGCTCTGCCGGGATCTGTTATTGTTTCACTGTCAGAACGGATTAAATTAGCCAGGCAAGCTGCATCTCTCAGCCCAAGATTGAACCCTTGACCTGCAACCGGATGCAGTTGATGGGCCGCATTCCCAATCAATGCGACTCGATTGGCAGTCATTTCTTTGCTATGCAGCAATTGCAGTGGAAAAACATGGCGTGCACTGGTCAAGGTAATCCGACCCAGTCGATATCCAAATGCTTGTTGCAGGCGCTGAATAAAATCCTGTTCAGATAATTCCATCATGGTCTGGGCTTGTCTGGGCTGTAAAGTCCACACCACTGAATAATTGCTTCGTCCCATTGGAAGGAAGGCGAGCGGTCCACTTTCTGTGAATCGCTCATAGGCAATACTGTCAACAGGAATTTGCGCATTGACTCGTGTGATCAGTGCTGTCTGGTCATAGTCAACCTGCCGGGTATGGATGCCAAGCTGTTGACGAATGGATGAATTTCCTCCATCGGCAGCAACCAGTAATCGAGTTTGTTTAATCTCCTGAGTACCATCTTTATGCTCGATTGTGACAGCAACTGATGCAGGGCTGGTGTTGTCAAGATGCGTCATTTTTGCAGGCGCAATCACATCAACCGTGGCTTGTTCGAGTTGTTGCAGCAAGGCCAGATCGAGTTGTCTGGCTTCAAGCACATAGCCAAGTGCGTCAACGCCTTCTCGTTTTGCCGATAAACGGGTTTTTCCCAAGTAACCACGGTCTGAGACTTGTATGGTTTTAATCGGTTCTGATGCGGTGGTAACTGTCTGCCATAAACCGGATTGCTCAAGTAGTTGTTTTGAGCCTTGTGAAATCGCCAATACACGCTCTCCAGCGGGCGAGTGTTTTTTTTGTTCGGCGGTTTGCAGCTCAATCAAGCCAATTTTTAATCCGCTGTGTTGAATTGCCAGTGCCAGTGAGCCGCCGACCAGTCCACCTCCCGAAATGAGTATATCGTATTGATTTGTCATTTGTTTTAACTCGCACACAGGGCTTCAATATCATTCACAGTCTTTGGTGCACTGGCTGAAAGCACTTCACGCGACTTTTCAGTCACCAGTACATCGTCCTCGATGCGGATACCGATACCGCGCCATTTTTCATCGACTGTTGAGCAGTCTTGTGAAATATAAAGCCCGGGTTCAACTGTCAGTACCATTCCCGGCTCAAATATTCGCCATTCATCATCAATTTTGTAGTCACCAACATCATGAACATCCATGCCAAGCCAATGGCCTGTACGATGCATGTAGAATGATTTGTAGGCTTCTTCTTCAATCAATTGATTCAGATTGCCTTGTAACAATCCAAGATGAATCAAGCCTTCTGTAAGGATTGATACAGCTGTATCGTGCGGAGCGTTCCAGGGATTACCAGGGTAAATTTGTTCAATTGCGGCAAGCTGGGCTTCCAGTACTAACTCATAAAGAATACGCTGCGCTGGACTGTAGCGTCCGTTCACAGGGAAAGTACGGGTAATATCAGATGCATAATATTGAAACTCCGCACCCGCATCGATGAGCAGTAAATCACCATTATTGAGTATGCCATTATTCTCGATATAATGCAGCACACAAGCATGTGTACCACCGGCAACAATCGAGATATAAGCAGGACTTTGAGCGCCATTGCTAATGAATTCATGCATGAGTTCGGCTTCTATCTGATGCTCATACATTCCGGGTGCACACTGTCGCATTGCCCGGCAATGAGCAGCAGTCGCAATGCGTGCTGCTTCACGCATGCAATCAATTTCAAGCGCACTTTTAATCAGGCGCATTTCGTGGATGATGTGCTCAAGAGAGACAATCTCAGACGGTGCGTGAATACCTGTGCGTGTTTTTGAACGCAAGCGCGCCAGCCAGTCCATCAGGTTTTGATCCAGCGATTTATCGCGTCCCATCGGGTAGTAAACGCGGGCTTTGTTTTCCAGCATTCCAGGTAGAATATCGTCAAGATCGTCAATTGGAAACGCATCATCAGCGCCAAAATCGCGACAAGCGCCTTCCAGACCAGGGTGATGCCCGGTCCACACCGCTCTGGTTTCATCAAATTCCCGACAAAACAGGATGTATTCACCTTGCTCGCGGCCAGGAATGAAGACTGCCAGTGAATCTGGTTCCTCGAAGCCTGTGATGTAATAAAAGTCACTGTCTTGACGATAGCGAAACTCCGCATCATTGTTACGAATTGTTTCGGTTGCGCTGGGAATAATTGCGATATTGCCATCACCAACAATATTTTTCAGGGCTTCTCTGCGCGAAATAAATTCTGCTGGGCTAATAATCGATTGCATATTAGTGAATAGTTTGTTGTGATGAGACCTGATTTAATTCAGCATGAATCAAAAGCACGCTAACCCGGACATATTCAGTGACTTCCATGAGTGCTTGCTCGTCCTCTTCAGTGTCGACTTGTGGATCGAGTTGCCCGATTTTAGTTAAATCCAGCAGAATGCTCTGGGTTTCTCCCGGCCAGTCTTGCTCGTCTCCACGATAGCCGAGTCCATAGAGAAATCCTTGCACCCAGTGGCTCAATGCAATTGCACGCAGATCTGAAGGACTGTCATCATCAGGAAGCAGCAAATCAAAATCATACTCATTACGAACCAGTATTTCAGCAATTTGATGGTAGAGTTGTTCCAGTAGCTCCCGATCACTTGCCTGATTGAAAGAAAAGTCAATCTCTGAAAGCCAGTGTGTGAAAGGAAGATCAGGTTTTGCACATAAAAACCCTGTCATCATGCCGTGGATTTCAGAGGGACTTTCAAAATTATCTGCTGATTGCATCAGCACTTCAATATCTTCGTATGTTAACCAGGAATTATTCATTATTTCATACTAATAAATAGGGGTTTTTTAATATTCCAAACTAGACCTTATCCGCAGAATGGATTAATCTGTTCCTGTAGGCTGCGAATTTTGTCGATCATTTTTCTCACGCATGTGCCCGGGTCGGCAGTGGTGGTTTGTAAAGTGCAGCATACACGACTTTTTTTGTTATACGGAATCAGTTTTCAACATGAAAAGCCCATCTCAACAGATTGATCAGCTGGAACAGAAAGTTGACGCGCTTATTGCCAGAATATGGACAATGGACGAAGAAAATCGTTCTCTGCGCAGCAGAAACGATGAACTCATTAAAGAGCGTTCCCAGCTGATTGAAAAAACAACTCTCGCTAAAACCCGCGTTGAAGCTATGATAACCCGCTTGAAGGGAATCAACCATCAATAATACGACAATGAAGGATTCTTCTCGACGCCCGGTTCGCATTACCATACTTGGAAAAGAGTATCACATTGTTTGTCCGCTCGATGAACGTGATGGGTTGCTCGAAGCCGCTCGTCAGCTTGAATCGAAAATGGATGAAATACGTGACTCAGGGCGTGTATTTGGCGCAGAACGCATTGCCGTGATGGCGGCGTTAAATGTGACGCATGAGTTGTTGCAAAGTGGGAATAGCAGTGCGGTAGAGTTAGCCGTTGAACCGGAACTCAATGACCGGGTTAGTAATTTGCAGGACAGAATTGATACGGTTCTTTCAACACTGGACTCCCGCTCCTGAATCAAGTCTGTTCTACCAGCAAAACTGGCATCGATTTTGCCCGTGACAGGTTTTCTTGAGAAGACAATTTGTTTTTTTATTTCCTGCTAGTCATTGCGTAGCTAGCGTTGTAAAATAAAGTTTCCCTGCAGCGTTCGAAGGTCAGCTGGGTTTTTCTTGAGCCTAATTACTAACCCGGGAATGTTGATGATTGTAAAATGTGCAAGCCCGCCATTGAACGGGAAGCCTGATTTATGATCTCTTTTCCCACTTGAACCTATTGGTTCAAGAGCAATAGCAGGCTACGGCGCATGCGGGGATCAATTTACTTACCTCTATAGAACACGTCTCTATTCTGTCATCGTGTTTGCTTTTATCCAGAGTATTCAATGACTCTCTTTTAATTATATTGCTTTCAACGTATGAATTACTGGTTAATGAAATCTGAACCGGAAGAGTTTAGTATTGATGATCTTCAGGCTATGCCTGAGCAGACAGAGCACTGGGATGGTGTAAGGAATTATCAGGCACGCAATATGATGCGTGATCAAATGAAAATTGGCGACCTGGTTTTTTTCTATCATTCAAACTGCCAGACCCCGGGCATTGTTGGCATTATGAAGGTTGTTCGAGAAAGTTACCCTGACTTCACAGCGTTTGATGTAAACGATAAGCATTATGATGCTAAAAGTGATCCTGATCAGCCACGCTGGTTTATGGTGGATATCCAGTTTGTAAGAAAACTGGATCGTACCATTTCTCTGACTGAACTGAAAACCTGCCCGGAGCTGGAAACAATGCCGCTGGTGTGTCGCGGTAACCGGTTATCCATTATGCCTGTGACGCAGCAACAATGGGATTTTATACTGTCGCTCGAAGATAAAGGTTAACGCGCCGGGAGTCAGCGCTGATTCCCGGCAAACAGGATGTAAGCAGTATTTTCGGTTTCCTCTGTATAGCGATAGCCCAGTTTGTCCATACACGAGGAAAAAACAGCGCTATCCTGTTCTTCAATTTGCATTCCCAGCAATACGCGACCAAATGCTGCACCATGGTTTCGATAGTGAAACAGGCTGATATTCCAGCGTTTATTCAACACAGTCAGAAAATCCAGCAAAGCGCCTGGACGTTCGGGAAACTCAATCGAGAAAATGCGCTCATTGTGGATATCCGGCATATGTCCGCCAACCATGTAGCGTATGTGTTCCTTGGCCAGCTCGTTTTCAGTCATGTCAATAGCAGATAATCCGGCCTGAGAAAATTGTTGGATGATATTTTGACGCGCATCATTTTCTGCCGAAATTGCGATACCAACAAAAACCTGCGCATCTACCGAATGAAAATAACGGTAGTTGAATTCAGTGACGCTGTGTGCTCCTATCAGTGTACAAAATTCCAGAAAACTTCCGGGTTGTTCGGGAATAGTGACTGCCAGCAAGGCTTCTTTATGCTCACCCAGTTCGGCGCGTTCAGCTACATAGCGCAAGCGATCGAAATTAGTATTGGCGCCGCTGTTAATAGCAATCAGGCATTGATTGTTGACAGAGCGTGCGTCAACATAGTTTTTGAGTCCGGCAACAGCCAATGCGCCTGCTGGCTCGGCAATCGCTCTTGTTTCATCAAAAATATCTTTAATTGCAGCACAAATTTCATCCGTTGTGACTGAAATCATTTCATCAACCAGCTTGTTTGCTATCGCAAACGTCTGTTTCCCTGCTTGTCGAACAGCAACACCATCTGCAAATAAGCCGACTTGCTCCAGCACCACACGATGCCCTGTTTTCATCGCCTGCCCCATGCTGTCAGCATTGTCGGGCTCAACACCGATAATTTTGATATCCGGGCGTACAAATTTAACATAAGATGCAATTCCAGAAATCAGACCGCCGCCGCCAACCGGAACAAAAATAGCATCGATCGAAGCGCTTTTCTGGTTCAGTATTTCCATGCCGATGGTTCCCTGACCGGCAATCACATCAATATCATCGTAAGCATGGATAAATGTACGGCTGCTTTGCTCTGCGAGTACGAGCGCATGCTGACAGGCTTCATCATATGAATCTCCATGCAGGATCGTTTTGGCACCGAGCTGCTGAACTGCGTTGACTTTTATTTCCGGGGTGGTTTTCGGCATCACGATTAACGCTGAGATGCCGAGCCTGGTTGCCGACATTGCGACACCTTGTGCATGGTTTCCAGCTGAAGCAGCGATAACGCCTTTGTCACGCGAGCAGTGATCAAGCTGAGCCATTTTATTGTATGCGCCGCGCAGTTTGAAAGAGAATACAGGTTGTAAATCTTCGCGTTTGATATAAATTGAATTATTCAAACGCCGCGATAACAGTGGCGCCGGTGTCAGAGGTGTTTGATCGGCAATATCATAAACCTCTGCCTGGAGAATTTTTCTAACTATTTTTTCGATCAATGGATTCCTGGCAACGCTTTTCTACTGAGGATTGCTATAATGTCGTTCTCACTTTAGGATTGACAGACAGAACAGCCTGAACAAGAATGGCTAGTGGTATCGCAAAAAACACACCCCAAAATCCCCATAATCCGCCAAAAAATAAAATTGCGACGATAATCGCTACCGGATGAAGGTCAACGACTTCAGAAAACAAGACTGGAACCAGAATAGTGCCATCAATGACTTGCACAATGGTATAGGCAATCATTACATACCAAAACTGAGTGTTAATTCCCCACTGTAAATACGCGACCACAACAACCGGAATTGTCACAACAGTTGCGCCAACATACGGGATCAGCACAGACAAACCCATTGCTACAGCCAGTAGCAATGAATAATTTAGTCCCAGCAGATAAAAACTGATAAAGCTGGCAACACCTAATAGCGCCAGTTCCAGAAATTTTCCACGAATATAATTACCAATCTGTTTGTCAACCTGGCGCCATACCTGGCGAACTAATCGACGGTCGCCGGGTAAATAATGCATGAGCCAGCGCATGATTCTGTCTTTATCCTTTAGAAAGAAAAAGACAAGCAGTGGTACCAGGACAAGATACACAACCATTGATATCAAACCAATCAATGACGCAGCTGACATGGACAGAATGTCCTGAGTGTAAGTAAATGTCTGGGTTCTGACTGCGCTGAGGATTTCGTCGATTTGTTCAGCAGAAACAAAATGAGGATAGTGCTCCGGTAACTGGATGATTGCTTCCTGCGCACGGTTAAACAGCTGTGGAAACTGATCAACTAATTGTACTGTTTGCTGATAGAGCAAAGGGACGAGCGCGAGCAAAATAAAGGTGACTAAAGTTAAAAAAAGTCCGAATACAATCAGCACCGTAGGCAGTCTTGGTATTTTCAGACGAGCAAGCAGCCCGATCACGCCATCGAGAAGATATGCAATGACACCGGCTGCAAATACCGGCATTAAGATATCGGAGAGTAGCACAATCAGAACGCAACCCAATACCAGCAGTAATGCGAGTATAAACACTTGTGGATCACTAAAAACGCGATCCAGCCAGGATTTAAATTGATCGCCGTAACTCGAAAATCTGGATGACATGGTTTTTGGTTATCCTTTAAATTTAGCTAAATGAACATTGGTATCAGCTTGTTTTTATCCAATAGGGCTGTTTTTCTACTGCTCGCAATCGAGTTCAGGGGAATAACTAAAAATATTGTTACTTTGTAATGCCACATTAACAGAAGCGAGACTACCGAAAGAAACACTCGGTTTGCCTCTTAGCACATGTATGGTGAACTGGGCAATGATGTCTGTCAATTGTGTTTGTGGTATTACCGCAAAAGTGATTTGTAGTCAATAGAGCAATCAAGCGTCATTTGTTTTAAATGGGACGATTAAGCGCCGCCTAGGCGCACTGAGCTGTGGCATATCAGGCTCTCGTTGCAGGTTATGCACAATAATCCACATGTTATCCACAAATTTTAACCAGCTTTATCACATTATATTGTGCTTGACTATAATTCTAGATACGATATATAGTATTTAACACGATTGGGATTATCTGGAGGGCATACCATGGCTATTGAATCATCTGACGCGACACCAGCTGCGCACGGAGTGGCAGACAAACATCTTTCAACAGAGGCGTTTGATGGTCACTCATCGCGGTCAGACAGCTCCTCAGTCAATATCAATGTGATCCGGCGCAACGGAAAAGTAACAACATTTGATGAAAACAAAATTGCAATTGCTGTCACCAAGGCTTTTCTGGCCGTCGAGGGGGGCAATGCGGCAGCCAGCAGTCGTATTCATGAAAGCGTTGCACAAATTACCAGTCAGGTCGTGAATGCGCTCACACGACGCCAACCCAGCGGCGGCACCATCCATATCGAAGATATTCAGGATCAGGTTGAGCTTGCAATGATGCGCAGCGAGCATCATAAAGTGGCACGTGCTTACGTTCTGTACAGAGAAGAACACGCGCGTCAACGTGCGCTTGAAAATAAAAACCTGACGACCAGGCAAGACAAAACTACCGTTTCAATTACCCTGGACGATGGTTCCCAGGTTCCGCTTGATATTGCTCGTCTGACAACCATTATTGAGGAAGCCTGCCACCATCTGGATAACGTTGATGGTGATTTTATCCTGAGCGAAACGGAACGCAATTTGTTTGACGGCGTTCCTGAAAAAGATGTGCCACTCACCTTGATTATGAGCGCGCGTACCCAGATAGAAAAAGAACCTGATTACTCATTTGTTACAGCGCGGTTATTGCTGGATAAATTACGCAGAGAAGCACTGACTTTTATCTACGACACGAAAACAGAAGCGACTCTGCATGAGATGGCAGATCGTTATCCAGACTATTTTATTGATTATATTGAAAAATCTGTTGAGCTGGAGCTGCTTGATCCTGAGCTGGCAACGTATAATCTTGAAAAACTTGGCGGTGCGCTGCAGCCAGAGCGTGACTTGCTGTTCAACTTCCTGGGGCTGCAAACCCTTTATGACCGATATTTTATCCATCATAAAGAAATCCGTTTTGAACTGCCCCAGGCTTTTTTTATGCGTGTCGCAATGGGTCTGGCAATTAATGAAATTGATCGTGAAGGCAAGGCAATTGAATTTTATAACCTGATTTCCAGTTTTGATTTCATGTGTTCAACGCCAACCCTGTTTAATTCGGGAACCCGCAGACCGCAACTCTCTTCGTGTTATCTGACCACTATTCCTGACGATCTGGATGGTATTTTCAGTGCCATCAAAGACGATGCATTGCTGTCGAAATATGCCGGTGGACTCGGGAATGACTGGACCCGGGTACGCTCCATGGGATCTCATATCAAAGGCACCAACGGCCAGTCTCAAGGTGTTGTGCCCTTTCTCAAGGTTGCTAATGATACTGCGGTTGCTGTTAACCAGGGCGGCAAACGCAAAGGCGCCATGTGCGCTTATCTGGAAACCTGGCATTGTGATATCGAAGAGTTTCTGGAGTTGCGCAAAAATACCGGTGATGACCGTCGTCGCACCCATGATATGAACACCGCGGCATGGGTTCCCGACCTGTTATTGAAACGTGTTGCTGAAGATGGCGATTGGACGCTGTTCTCGCCCAATGATGTGACAGATTTGCATGATTTATTCGGTCTTGATTTTGAACGTGCCTATATTGCCTACGAAGCCTTGGCAGACAGTGGTCAAATCACTAATTTCAAGCGTATGCCTGCCAAGCAGCTGTGGCGCAAAATGCTGTCCATGCTCTATGAAACAGGGCATCCGTGGATTACTTTTAAAGATCCTTGCAATATCCGCTCTCCACAGCAACATGTTGGTGTTGTACATAGCTCAAATCTGTGTACCGAAATCACCTTGAATACATCAGATCAGGAAATAGCAGTCTGTAATCTTGGCTCTGTTAATCTCGCTGCACATGTAACAGAAGATGGTCTTGATCACCAGAAACTTGAGCAAACCATCGCCACTGCCATGCGCATGCTGGATAATGTGATTGACTACAATTTCTACAGCGTACCGCAAGCGCGTCGTTCCAACCTGCGCCATCGTCCGGTTGGATTAGGCGTCATGGGTTTTCAGGATGCTCTTTACAAGCAACGTATTGTGTACGGCTCTGAGCAAGCGGTTGAATTTGCCGATCGCAGTATGGAAGCAGTCAGTTACTTTACAATTCAGGCATCAGCCGGGCTTGCAGAACAACGCGGTGCGTATTCTTCTTTCGTTAACTCATTATGGAGCAAGGGCACGCTTCCGATCGACTCGATTGCCCTGTTGAAAGAGCATCGGGGTCAATATCTGCAAGTTGATGAATCCCAAACCCTGGATTGGGACAGTTTGCGCGAGCGGGTGATAACCAGTGGCATGCGCAATTCAAATACCATGGCGATTGCGCCAACAGCAACGATATCCAATATTTGCGGTGTATCGCAATCGATAGAACCAACTTACCAAAACCTGTTTGTTAAATCGAACCTGTCAGGTGAATTTACTGTTGTTAATCCTTATCTTGTGGATGATCTGAAAAAGCTTGGGCTTTGGGATGAGGTGATGATTAACGATCTTAAATACTACGATGGCAGTGTGCAGCAAATCGAACGCATCCCTGATGATCTCAAGCAACTGTATGCGACAGCATTTGAAATTGACCCGCGCTGGTTGATTGAAGCTGGATCACGACGCCAGAAATGGATTGATCAGTCACAATCCCTGAATTTGTATATGGCAGAACCGGATGGGAAGAAACTCGACACGTTGTATAAGCAGGCCTGGTTGCGTGGTTTGAAAACAACGTATTATTTACGCAGCGTCGGTGCAACACATGTTGAAAAAAGCACATTAACCGATGGCAAGCTCAATGCAGTGAGCAACACAGAAGACACTGACGAAGTCAAGATGTGCTCAATTCTTGATCCTGAATGTGAAGCCTGCCAATAACTAGCGTAACGACTGAATAACTGAGGAACCAACCATGATGAACTGGGATGATCCGTTTGCTGAATTAGCCAGCCAGCCTGACGCAGCACAGAATAAAACATTACACCGCAACGTAATTAATGCATCTGACACGCAGAAAACTGAATCTGTCAGTACAGTGAGTGATGATGTGAATCAGCCACAATCTGAATCGCAACAACACGGACATGTTGGTCTTGAAGCCATTGAAATGGGGGCTGACAGGATTCAGGTTGATGATAAAAAAATCATCAATTGCAGAGCAGACCTGAATCAACTGGTGCCATTTAAGTACCAATGGGCCTGGCAAAAGTATCTTGATGCGTGCGCTAATCACTGGATGCCGCAGGAAATCAACATGACTGCCGACATTGCGCTGTGGAAAAGCCCCGATGGGTTAACCGAAGATGAGCGTATGATTATCATGCGTAACCTGGGCTTTTTTTCGACTGCAGATTCACTGGTTGCCAACAACCTGGTGCTTGCAGTCTACCGCCATATTACCAATCCTGAATGTCGCCAGTATTTGCTCAGGCAAGCCTTCGAAGAAGCCTTGCATACACATGCTTACCAGTATGTCATTGAATCACTGGCGATGGATGAAGGCGAGATTTTCAACATGTATCGCGAGATTCCTGCGGTTGCGCGTAAGGCAGAATGGGCGCTGCCGTTTACCCAACATCTCAGTGATCCACATTTCTCAACCGGAACGCCGGAAGCCGATCAGGTGTTGCTGCAAGAACTGATTGCATTCTATGTGATTTTTGAAGGTATTTTCTTCTATGTTGGTTTCACCCAGATTTTATCCATGGGCAGACGCAACAAAATGACCGGAACAGCTGAGCAATTCCAGTATATTTTACGCGATGAATCCATGCATATGAACTTTGGTATCGATGTCATCAACCAGATCAAACTGGAAAATCCACACCTGTGGACAACTGATTTTAAAGACGAAATTACCACAATGATCCGGGATGCAGTCAAAATAGAATCTCAATACGCATTTGATACCATGCCGAATGGCATACTGGGCTTAAATGCTCCCATGTTTAAAGAGTATCTGGAATTTATCGCCAACCGAAGATGCAGTCAGATTGGTTTGCCTGAACAATACCCAGGGGCAGCCAACCCCTTTCCATGGATGAGTGAAGCGCTGGATTTAAAGAAAGAGAAAAATTTCTTTGAAACCAGAGTTACTGAGTATCAAACCGGCGGGGCGTTGAGCTGGGACTAGGGTGATGGGATCATCATCTTGGTATGACTGGTAGCTGTCACTGTGCTTATTCAGAGCAAGGTGTTTTCTGCTACTGCTGTATCGGCGGGTACTATGCCGAACGAAGGCATTCCGTGCAGTGACAGTGAAACGCTTGCCGGTTACCATCAGTACTGAAGAAAGTGCTGGCGATAATCATCGCCAAACCCTGGAATCGTGTTTTTGGATCGATGAGCTGCTGGAATCGAATACCAAGAGGCTGTCCGTTGTGATTGCAGACAGCATGCTGCACTAGAGAGTTGAATCCGCCAGACAATGACTTGACTTGCACAATGAATTTCTGTTACTTCTCAATCAGAAAGTCAATTTTAGTGCCTGCAATCTTTGTTATCAAACAGGAACATTCTTGAAAAAATTATTGTCGTTGTCATTACTGTTTTTGTTTTCAGCTTCGTTGTCAGCCCGTACGCTCTCTGCCAAACCCGGCGATGATGTGGAGAAAATCATCAATACGTTGCTGGCTGGTGATACTTTGATTCTGGAAGATGGTCATTACGCGCTGACTGAGCGATTTAGCTTTTCAATTTCCGGCACCGCTGAAAACCCGATTGTTATCCGTGCTGCTGAGGGTGCTCATCCGCGCTT
>DRLZ01000183.1 GCA_011322755.1 Crenotrichaceae bacterium | reverse complement strand
GAATGTGATCAATAGAGGGAAAATCAGCGGAAATACATTTTCTGAAGGCAATGCAGGCTCAGTGAATATTCAAGCAGCTTTTCTCAATATCGACAGCCAAAATTCTGGTCAGTCGACGACAGGGATATTCAGTGATGCAGAACGAAACTCAAGTGGCGATGCAGGAAAGATTGATGTTGAGGTGTCAGAAGATTTAGCTGTGGTTTCAGGGGGAAAGCTCAGCAGTGATACCTTTTCAAACGGTAAGGCTGGATCAGTAACCATCCGTACCAGGAATCTGAACATCAATACCTTGGGAAGTCAATTTGATACTGAAATTTCAAGCGAGGCAGAACCAGAATCAAACGGTGATGCAGGAAATATTGATGTGATGGTCTCAGAACATTTGAATTTAACAAACGGTGGAAGAATAATAAGCAGTACTTTTTCCGATGGAAAAGCTGGATTCGTAGCGGTAACTGCAAAACATCTCACAATTGATAATCAAAATAATAATCAGCCATTGACAGGAATATTCAGCGAAGCTCAACCCGGCTCTAAGGGCAACGCAGGGAATGTTGATGTCGCCATCGCGGAGGATTTGATGATTGTGAAGGGTGGAAAAATCAGCAGTGATACGTTTGCGCAAGGAAATGCCGGGTCGGTAACCGTCCAGGCCAATGACCTCACCATCAATGCCCAAAACAGTCCCTTCGATACAGAGATATCCAGTGAAGCTGAACCTGATTCAACTGGCAATGCCGGAAATATCAACGTCAAGGTGAATGGGAGCCTGAATCTCGTGAATGGCGGAAGACTGATCAGTAGTACTTTCGCTGAAGGCAGCGCTGGCTCTCTCTCCATCCAGGCTTCGAATTTAAATATTGACGGCCAGGGAAATGGAATCGATACGGGTATTTTCAGTGAGGCCCAGTCTACATCTAAAGGCAATGCTGGAAACATCAATGTTGACGTAGCAGAGCGTTTGAATCTGCTTAACGGTGGAAAAATTATTAGTAGTACTTTCTCAACAGGGGAAGCGGGCTCTGTGAACATACAAGCAAAATTTCTTAATATAGAAAATCAGGAAAGCGGCCAATTGGTAACAGGGATCTTTAGTGAAGCCCAACCTGGTTCTAGAGGAAATGCAGGAAATGTTGATGTTTCGGTCGCAGCAAAATTGAATCTTGTCAATGGCGCTAAAATCAGCAGCGATACATTTGCAAAAGGAAATGCTGGCTTGGTAACAGTCCAGGCAAGCCATCTCTCTATCGATGCCCAGGGTAGTCCATTCGACACTGAAATATCGAGTGAAGCTGAACCTGATTCAACTGGCAATGCCGGGAATATCAACGTCAAGGTGAATGGGAGCCTGAATCTCGTAAATGGAGGAAGAATTATTAGTAGCACTTTCGCTGAAGGCAGTGCCGGTTCTCTCTCAATCCAGGCTTCGAATTTAAATATTGACGGCCAGGGAAATGGAATCGATACGGGTATTTTCAGTGAGGCCCAGTCTACATCTAAAGGCAATGCTGGAAGCATCAATGTTGCCGTAGCAGAGCGTTTGAATCTGCTTAACGGTGGAAAAATCATTAGTAGTACTTTCTCGACAGGGAAAGCGGGTTTTGTGAACATACAAGCAAAATTTCTTAATATAGAAAATCAGGAAAGCGGCCAATTGGTAACAGGGATCTTTAGTGAAGCCCAACCTGGTTCTAAAGGAAACGCAGGAAATGTTGATGTTTCGGTCGCAGCCAACTTGAATCTTGTCAATGGCGCTAAAATCAGCAGCGATACATTTGCAAAAGGAAATGCTGGCTTGGTAACCGTCCAGGCAAGCTATCTCTCTATCGATGCCCAGGGTAGCCCATTCGACACTGAAATATCGAGTGAAGCCGAACCTAACTCAAATGGGAATGCTGGCAACATTACAGTCAATGTGAACAAAAACCTGAATCTTGTGAATGGAGGAAGAATTATTAGTAGCACTTTCGCTGAAGGCAGTGCCGGTTCTCTCTCAATCCATGCATCATCTATCAATATCGATGCTCAGGGAAATCGCACAAATACTGGTATATTCAGTGAGGCACAGGCAAATTCACAAGGTAGCGCAGGGAACATCAATGTCAATGCATCAAAAAACCTGAGTTTAATCAATGGAGGCGTAATCAGCATCCTGACTAGCCCATTTGTTGCTACAGATACGCTCACTCTTATAAAGCCAACAACGATTAATATTCAGGCAAAACACATTACTTTGGAGAATAACGCTACCATTACAGCTCAAAGCAGAGGCAACGTACCTGCAAGTAATATTTTTATCAACGCATTACAGCTAACAGCAAATAATCGCTCTAAAATCAGTACCGCAGCAAATGAAGCGAATGGTGGCAATATTGAAATCAGTGGTGGAAATACTATTCTTACTGACAGTCAGCTGACAACTTCAGTACAGGGAAACGGGAATGGTGGCAACATCACGCTAAGCCCCGCAGTCTTGGTTCTGAATTCTGGTTTCATTCAAGCGAATACTAACGGTATAGATGCGAAAGGAGGCGCAATAACAGTCAATAGCCAAGCGTTAATTTCCAGTCAAAACCAACTTGAAAAAGCAGGCAACACACCCATTGTGTTTCAACCTGGACTTAATGTCATTCAGGCAGCAGCACAGGCTGGAGTCAGTGGTAATATTGACATTGTTCCACCGCAGCTTAACATCAGCGGTACACTCACAGTTTTGGATACAGAGTTAATTAATATTGATAGCATATCCAAAAGTCCCTGCAGCAGTCCTGGCCTGCAGCAGAGTAAGCTAATTAATATCGGCAAAGGCGGTCTACCAGACTCTGTTGAACAAGCACTTCCAGTACAATTAACACCACATCGTTTACACAAGATACTGGATCAATCAATTTCAAGGCAACCTTTAACATTGTCATCACACACAAGAAACCACTTTGAAGAAAAACCCTGCATGTAAATCTCACTTTGCATGATCGCGGATACACTTCACTCAGTCTTCAATTTTAAAATTACTCAATCTCAGCTCTGCTGACTGGTTTCCGTAAATCCGGATTTATTTAGAAACAATGATCCCGAACTGTTTACAGAAAACTCCCGAGTAATCCCCAGCAGATTGTTATTCTCTTGTTAGCCGTGTAAAAATTAGCCGTGTAAAAAGCTCTCTTGACTTTTATGCATGAATAATAAATTATATGCATAATGATGTTGATTGGAGTTATTAAAAATGAGAACTACTTTAGATTTACCTGAAGACCTCCTACATAAGGCAATGGCTGTTTCACATATAAAAACAAAAACACAAGTCATCACTCTTGCGTTACAGGAGCTGATTCGAAAGGCAGAAATTTCTGATTTGAAAAAATTTAAAGGAAAAATCAATCTCGATATTGATTTAGATGTTATCCGAGATAGATCTTAATGGAAGTACTTGTTGATACATCAGTATGGATAGATTATTTTCGTTCTGGGGATAAATCAGATAAATTAGATACATTGATTGACGAAAATTTAGTTGTAACCAATGATCTAATTCTTACAGAGCTATTACCTCTTCTTATTATAAGAAAAGAGAATAAAGTAGTTAAGTTATTAAAAATCATAAAAAAAAATGTGATAAATCCTGATTGGGGTGAAATTATAGATTATCAAGTATGTTGCTTAAAATCAGGCTCAACTGGTGTTGGTATTCCCGATCTTCTGATTGCACAAAATAGTATACAAAACAATATTCCAGTTTATTCAATTGATAAACATTTTAAATTTATGTATAAAGCAAATATAGGAATAAAATTGTATGTCTAATAATTATTACACAAAACAAAGGGTACTTTTGGGGCATCTGAACTTAGCGCTTGACTTCGCTACCGCGAAACCTAACACTAAACTTAGTGGACTTCATAAACGAATCCTGCTAGCTTGAGTCTCAGAAAGACTCTAGAGTTTCAGAAGCTGTTTGGTTAAAAGTTAGACACATTTCGCCAGTGTAATTTGAATCATCGCAATACGAACCATATTTTCAGCCGATTTCGTCAGGATTTCATAATCTTTCGACAAGCGCCTGAAATTACCAAGCCATGCGAATGTTCGCT
>DRLZ01000182.1 GCA_011322755.1 Crenotrichaceae bacterium | reverse complement strand
TTTGGCAGCGCAGCAACACCTACTGCAGCCCTGGCTGGATAAGGCTCAGTGAAATATTCTGACATAATCTGGTTAACAATCGGAAAATGATCCAGGTTCGTCAGATAAACTGTCAGTTTGACAATATCATCCAAGCGGCCATTTGCTTCACAAACAACTGCTTGCAAGTTATCAAGTACACGGCGAATCTGCAGCTCGATACTGCCGTCAACCAGCGTCATCGTATCTGGATCCAATGGGATCTGCCCTGATAAATAAACAGTATTCGCAAGTCTTACGGCCTGAGAATACGTACCAATTGCTTCTGGCGCAGCATCTGTATGAATACGTTGTTTCATCACATGATTGTCCTGGTTACCTTGTGTCATTATATGCCATTTAATCCATATTGAAAGAACACATTCTGTGACCGGTCAACTGACTTTGCGCTTAACTCTAACCACCCTGTCCAGACGATAAAGCTTGCGTATCAACTGAGCAAGATGCTGGCGGTCTTTAACAGTAACGATGAATGTATTTCGTGAAACCTGTGAATCCTGGGTTTCAACATTGACGTGCTCAATATTACAACCGACACTTGAAATCGTAGAGGCAATTTTGCTCAATGTCCCCTTCTTGTTACGCGCATTCAGTTGCAACTCAACCGGAAATTCATTTCCCTCATCAATCACCTGATCCCATTCCACATCAATCCAGCCAGCCTGATGCGAACGCGCTTCGAGTGCATTTTTACAATGACTTAGATGAACAACCATGCCTTTATTACGGTGAAACAGACCAACGATATGATCACCTGGAATTGGATGACAACAATTCGCCAGACTTACGATCATGCCCTCAGTTCCTTTAATCACGACAGAAGATGAAGACTGTTCGTCGACATTTAGTTTCATACCCTCGGCATCAGATTGACATAACCAGTTCGCAGCAATAAAAGCTGAGCGATCACCGAGTCCAACTGCAGCCAGATAGTCATTTAAAGAAGCATATTTCATCGCACTCAAAAACGTATTCATTGTGCTTTCGTTAACCTGATCCAGCTTCATTCCGAACTGTTGTAATTCACGTTCCAATAGTGTTCGTCCGAATTGTACTGCATCACCCTGTTTTTGATCACGCAGATAAGCCCGAACAGCGACTCTTGCTTTGGCTGTGGTAACATAATTTAACCATTGAGGAAGCGGTCTTGCATCTTTTGAAGTAATTATTTCAACTGTTTGCCCCGTGTGCAAAACGGTTTGAATCGGAACCAGACGTTTATCAACGCGAGCAGAAAGACATGTGTTACCAATATCGGTATGCACTGCATAGGCAAAATCAATCACGCTGGATCCGCGTGGCAGTTTGATTATTTCGCCTTGAGGGGTTAATACATAGGTTTCATCAGGAAACAAATCAACTTTCAGGTGTTCCAGAAATTCAAGCGAGTCCGCTGCACTTTTCTGGATTTCCAGTATATTCTGCAACCATTCATTAGCACGCATGTTTGAATGTTTTGCAGAGTCTGACTCAGACTTGTAATTCCAGTGAGCAGCGATACCCGACTGAGCCAATCGATGCATACTGCGCGTACGAATTTGTACTTCGACCTTGCATTCATATTCACCTGCCAAAACGATGGTATGTAATGACTGGTAACCATTTTTTTTCGGTAATGCGACATAGTCCTTGAAATGACCCGGGACAGGTTGATACAACCCATGTACGACACCCAAAGCCCGGTAACACGCGTCAACATCATCGGTAATGATACGTATGCCCAAAACATCAAATACTTCAGAAAAAGGGATGCGGCCTTTGCGCATTTTTTGGTAGATACTATGCGGTATTTTTTCTCTACCAACAACTTTACACTCCAGCCCACTTTCAGTTAAGCGTGTACTAATTTCTTGTTTAAGGGCTGATACCACTTCTTTGCGATTGCCATGCGCTTTTAATGCAGCCTGTTTGAGAATACGATAGCGCATGGGATAAAGCGCTCGAAAGCCATTATTTTCCAGCTCATGTCTGACTTTGTTCATGCTCAGACGATGCGCAATTGGCGCATATATCTCCAGTGTTTCTCTGGCAATCCGGCGTCGCTTTTGCGGGGGAAGACTGCTTATCGTCTGCATGTTATGGCAACGATCAGCGAGTTTCAAGACAATGATGCGTAGGTCTTTAGCCATCGCCAAAACCATTTTTTGAACATTTTCAGCCTGTGTTTCAGCGTGAGAAAAATTTGATAATCCATCGAGTTTGGTAACACCATCAACCAGCCTCGCGACATCCTCACCAAAGTCTGCAATCAATTGTGTTCGTGACACTGCAGTGTCTTCAACAACATCATGTAACAGTGCAGCAGCAATACTGTCAGCATCCATCTGCATCTCGGCCAAAATCATCGCAACTGCCAATGGATGGCAGATGTACGGTTCGCCAGAAACCCGGGTTTGTTGTGAATGTGCTTTGGCTGCAAGTAAATAGGCACGACGAATCATCTCAAGATGAGAATCTTTAAGATAGTTTGATAATACTGTACGCAACTGGAGAAACAGCTGATCTGGCTGTGCTTCCGGCTGCACTGCTAGTGCTTGTCCGACCATGAGGATCGATAAATTCAATATGAGAAGATAAGCATGCCTTGAACAGACATGTTTAGTCAATCAGGAAAATTGCTTAAGAGAGTAAAATATCTTACACAACAGGCAGGAACTATTGCGCATAGGGGAAGAAACCACCTTTATCATTGGTATTATTTTAGCACAGCATGCAGAACCACTGAGGAGTGACACATTGTTCTATTAACTGCATGATTAGTCAGCTTTCAGATATAAACAGGGAGCCTCTAAAGACCATCGTGAGTACCTTGTGCCGCCATAATCTCAACACGGTAGCCGTGTTATATACCAGGTTTTTATGAAGTTCCAGGCAATGATGTTAATTTGCTAAGATCAGCTGCGCTATAACGCAAGACATTGGTAATCAAGCATGCTGAATAATTACTCTTGCTCAGCCTGTTCAACCAGCTCCGCTTGTTCTGCTTTAAAACGAGCATCTGCATCTGCTGCATCCAGCATATCCTTGTTAATAATTCCCTCTGCAATTTCGCGCAATGCAACAACAGTAGGCTTGTCGTTGTTCTGTTTTACACCTGGCTCAGCTCCATTGCTTAACTGCCTGGCTCTTCTTGCAGCCTGCAGCACCAGATCAAAACGATTATTCACATTATCCATACAATCTTCTACTGTAATTCGAGCCATTTTTAGTTGTTACCTCTGTATGTGTTAATTGATTCTGTTGTAACTAAACAACAGAAATATTCCATTATTAAAGAATGTAAGTTACGGGTATGGAAGAGCCGGGATTTTATTGCCCGCGCTGTTCAAGTATTTCAACTGCAGGTAGTTGCTTGCCTTCAAGAAACTCAAGAAACGCACCTCCACCTGTTGACATGTAAGAGACCTGATTACCAATTCCATATTTTTCGATGGCTGCAAGTGTATCGCCACCGCCTGCAATCGAGAATCCCGAACTTGCTGCGATTGCTTTGGCAAGCTCTTTTGTGCCATTGCCAAATTGCTCAATTTCAAACACACCGACCGGACCATTCCAAACAATTGTTTTGGCCGAGTCAATAATCGTTGAGAAATAAGCTGCCGTTTCAGGACCGATATCCAGGATTAAATCATCATCTTCAACTTCGCTGACTTTCTTGACTGTTGCGACTGCGGCTTCTGAAAATTCCTTGGCGCACACAACATCAGTCGGAACCGGAATTTCCCCGCCCCGCTGTTGGGCAGCATCCATCAGCCGTTGTGCTTCAGCGACCAAATCTGCTTCATAGAGTGATTTTCCAACCGGGTAGCCTGCAGCAGCAATAAATGTATTGGCAATCCCACCGCCAACAATAAGTTGGTCAACTATTTTGGATAATGATTCCAACACGGTTAGCTTGCTGGACACTTTGGAACCACCGACAATTGCCAGCATTGGTTTTTGCGGATTGTGTAACGCTTTGCCTAATGCTTCAAGTTCATTTACCAGTAACGGCCCGGCACACGCAATCGGTGCAAACTGGGCGACAGCATGTGTTGATGCCTGAGCGCGATGAGCTGTCCCAAATGCATCCATCACAAAAACGTCACACAGCTGCGCCATTTTCTTGCCTAGCTCCGCATCATTTTTCTTTTCACCCTGGTTAAACCGGACATTTTCACACAGAACAACAGAACCTGCTTCGACATCAACACCATCCAGCCAGTCCTTGCTCAACTGCACAGGTTGTCCGAGCAACCCAGACAGATAATCTGCGACCGGCTGCAACGAATATTGGTCATCATATTCACCTTCGATCGGGCGACCGAGGTGAGACATTACCATGACTCGGGCGCCTTGACTCAATGCATACTGAATGGTTGGTAAACTTGCCTGGATTCTGGTATCGCTGGTGACTTTTCCATCTTTAACCGGAACATTTAAATCTTCACGTATAAGAACACGTTTATCCTTTAAATCAACATCAACCATTTTTATGATGCTCATGAGTCTCCTTGCCTTTATTGTGATTTAGTCAGTGTGCTAATTATTAATTCCAGAATCCACATCGATGTTTGATGTGAATAACAAACATCGATCAGGATTCACGCCATTTGATAGAACAGCCTATGCTGGCAATCTGATGTTTCGGTCCGTGTCCAGTCTGGGAAATTTGTTTCATTGCATTAAACAGCTCGCGTTTTGCCCCTGCAATAGACTCTTTTCTACTTTCATCGAGACGTCCACGATACTGCAACTGTGAATTCCTGTTGTATCCAAAAAAATCAGGTGTACACACAGCACCATATGCTTTTGCAATAGCCTGAGTCTCATCTAGCAGATAAGGAAAATTAAACTGATGCTGGTTTGCAAATTCCTTCATTTTTTCAAAAGAGTCATCCGGATATCC
>DRLZ01000181.1 GCA_011322755.1 Crenotrichaceae bacterium | reverse complement strand
ACCGTGAATATTGAGTTCAAGTTGTTAGCTATACTGAAAACCAGATAAGAAACAGGAAAAATTCAGCTTAACCTGTGGCTTGTTAATAGCCATGTTAATTAATAATCTGCCTCTGTGTGCTCCAATGCCAGTTCGCGTGTAAATGTAGTTTATTTGAGACATTGTTCCGGTTTGCTCTGAGTACACCTTAGTCAATTAATATCAATAATTTAGACATTGAATCATTAATTATTTCTTGTAGATAATATCGACCAGCTGTTTCTGACTCTTCCAGTGCTCCCCACAAACATAGCGTGGAATCAACCATGTGTTTGTTTGCGAGTTGACGTGTTCAGGTTCAACGATAAATGCTGCCTGTGCTTTGTGTTCGTTCTTGAATTTCGGAAAATATTCGTGAGCAAGATATTCATTATATTGCCCCCAGGGATATGCAAACAACAACTGTTTTTTACCGATAATTTCTTGAATAAATTCAGATGCCTGTCTAACTTCGATATCACATTCTTTGTAACTGTCAATGACATCAAAACGACCCGTTGTACCTGACTTCTGGGCTGTTTCTTCACAAGCACTGTGATTATGATCCCAAGAGTGGTTTTCAATCGATAGTAATTGTGTGTTTTCTGCATCTATCCACCATTCATCTCCCAATAATGAGTGACCTGCCAGTGCTTTGTCTTGAATATTCTTCCGTGCTTGTTTGGATGCGATAACAAAACAGCTTGCATGAACATTGGGTTGTTGTTTTGGGTATTTGTCTGAAAAATCGCTGAGGATATTAAAAAAGCTTTTTTGGAACCCATGCTCAGGATGAATCCAATCGTGAAAATCCAGACTAACACCATCATCGAAAGTCAATACAACATAGCGCTCTGATTGATCCAGATTTTTACACCCTGTTAGCCAGTCGACAAGCCACTTTGCTGGTATTACCTGATAACCTAGATTGTTCAGTATTTCCAGGTCATGATGTAATGCAACATGGTCATTGCTTTGGTATTCATTACCTGAAATATTTGCAGAATGGTATGTTAAAACAGGAATTTTTAGCATTTCATGACTCATTCTTAAGCTTTGGTTTCACAATTGACAAAATATGGGTTTTGTACAGGCTATTGTTTATTATTAAAAGCTGTTGTGCTTAGATGTGCGCAATGTGATCTCAGTGATCAGAATCATGTTTTTACCAAGATGTGAGGTGACTGTTTCCAGAAGTGCCATAACGATGGATCAGAATCAAGATTTTCAAAAAAGAAGTCAGATAAATTTTTTATCAGGTTTTCAGTACTGTCTGCAGATTTAAGTTTGGTAATATTTGGTTGACGAAAACCTGTATTGACATCAAGTTTGTAAGAAAATAGAACATATGGGACTTGTGTGCTAGTAATGATTTTTACAAAGCCACTGGCAATTTGATAGGTAAATTGTTTGTTCTTTAGTTTGTACACTTCTGTTCCTGACTTATCGTGTTGTGGCGCATCATACAATAGAACGGGTACATGTTTCTGTTTTGTTGCTTGCTCAATTTCTTTGAATGCTCTTCCTTTGCCGGCAACAATTGCTTTACCACGAGCGATTCGATGAAACCATTTACGACGTATATTTTTGTATGCAGTTTCCAGAAGCCCTTGCTGGTTAAATAGAAATGTTGGGTCACTAAATACAAATTTAGGAGCTGGTCCGCTTTGAGGTATTTCAATTAACGCTGGAAATCCGGTTCCCCAGTGTAGACCCAATGCAATATACCCTTGTGCAGAGGGCCAGCGTTGATTGGCTTTAGCAGGTCTGGTCAGGTTCAACATTTTTGTTGGTCTAAATCTGCACAACCAAAAATCGGCATTGTCGACTAGTAATAGTAAGCGTTGATTCTGATTAAATCGTTTTTCAACTAAATCAGGATAATATTGGCTGGCGTGAGAATAATTACCTTCAAGTGCGTGATGATAGATTGGGAGGTATTTGCTAACCCATTTAAATATTTGAAATGAAATTGCCCATGGCAATATCAGAGCGATCATTGGCAATAAATACAGGAGTATCAGATCTCTAATTTCGCGATAGGTATAGAATAAAATAGATCTCATACGAATGTAGTTGCACACCGCGCAGTGATTGGCAATGACCTGATTATAAATAAGAGATGCTTAGAAAACGCAGAAGTACCTGAATAACAACACAGCATTTTGCTTGTTTTTTAAGGTAGAGTAATAGAAGCAAAGATCATATGTGCTTCTATTTCCCTACCTTAAAAGTTGAGACTATTTTTGGCTAAAACGAGTATTTCTACCAGTTTTTGCACATATCTAATTGGTCTTTCTGGCTTTTTTAGGGGATTCTTCTGGAAGAACAATATTCAGTTCCAGAATTTCTTCATGTTCATTCTGTTCTAGACTTACCTTCATATCATCCGGATTTATTTTCACGTATTTACTGATGACTGCGAGCAGTTCTTTCTGCAATAATGGTAGGTACGATGGCGTTCTTTTTCGATGCGCGTGTTCGTGAGCAACCAGAATTTGCAGGCGCTCTTTTGCAACCGAAGCGCTGCTTGCTCTGCGGGTGCGGAAAAAATCGAGTAACCTCATGTTTTTCTAGCCTCCAAAAAGTCTTCCCAGAAAGCCTTTCTGGTTAATAAAGCGTTGCGGAATTTCTTCACCAAGATAGCGTTCAACGACGTCTCTATATGCCTGGGCTGCATTGGTTTTTTCCATCAGAATCACTGGGTCACCTGAATTTGATGCATTCAAAATATCTTGTGATTCCGGGATAACACCAAGAAGATCCATTGACAGAATCTCCTGCACATCTTCCACGCTTAACATATCGCCTCTTTTTACCCGCGCAGGATCGTAGCGGGTTAATAATAAATACTCGCTAATGGGTTCTTCATTTTGCTCTGATCGGCGTGATTTACTCGCCAGAATTCCAAGCATTCGATCAGAATCACGTACGGATGAAACTTCGGGGTTGGTGACAATGATGGCATCATCTGCATAGTACATCGCAAGCATAGCACCTCTTTCAATGCCTGCAGGGGAATCACAGATAATATAATCAAAGTCTTCTCTTAATTCGTCGATGACTTTACCAACGCCTTCCTGGGTCAGAGCATCTTTATCTCTAGTCTGGGATGCAGGTAGTACGTACAGATTATCACATCGCTTATCGCGGATCAGAGCCTGGTTAAGATTGGCTTCCTGATTGATAACGTTAACAAAATCATAGACAACTCTACGCTCACACCCAAGTATCAGGTCAAGATTACGCAAGCCCACATCAAAGTCAATGACAGCAGTCTTGTGTCCGTTTTTTGCTAATCCCATGGCAAACGATGCGCTTGTTGTCGTTTTGCCGACACCCCCTTTACCTGAGGTAATTACGATGGTTCTGGCCAAGAGAGTACCTCCTCTTACTTGCCTTATAGTTCAAATGAGTAGGTAATTAAACCCGTTGTCTGGAAAATACTAATTATTATTAGGTAAATTCACCAATTGTTTTAACACTAAGCAAAGACATATGAATTTGCTACAGATTATCAATTATTCGAAATTTGTTCGTGTTTTTTTTACAGCTTTTCTATGACAAGCTTTTGGTCTGTTAAATAAATCTGAACAGGCTGTTTGAAAAGAGCATCATCAATATCCTCGCTGACTTGGTAATGTCCGGCGATTGCTACGAGTTCAGCCTGTAAGTTCTGACAATAAATGCGCGCAGATGTGTCGCCTTGAACGCCAGCCAGTGCCCGACCGCGTAATGTACCATAGATATGTATGTTGCCATCAGCCATTAATTCAGCGCCTTCACTGATCTGAGCCAGCGCAATCAAGTCGCCATGCCGAGTGTAGCGGCGTTGACCTGAGCGTACCGGTGCAGTGATTGTTTCCGAAGTAAACATAATGACATCAGTCTCATCAGGGGTTATTGCAACGCCCTGGGTCTTATCTGATTTTTTGGCTTCAACTTGCGGGGTAATGATGGACTGCTCTGACGCTCTGGTTGCTCCAATAGCTAATACTGCGAGTCCACACTTAGAAGCCAAAGCATGTAATTTTGGGCTGCCCCCCCGCACACCACTCACGCACATTTTTAATTCAGTGATTACGTTTACCAATGCATCCAGTTCAAGGTCATCTTGCTTTAGCTCTTGCAGGTCGAGTACCACTGGAGAGTTGATAAAGAAACTGGGTGACTGATCAATTTTTTCTTTGAGTTGTTGATGGATCAGTTCGACATCACCATCAAACAAACGTAATGTTGGTAATGTATAGTTTCCGCTTCTTAATTCAAGTGCTGGATTT
>DRLZ01000180.1 GCA_011322755.1 Crenotrichaceae bacterium | reverse complement strand
CTTAACCCTGGCAGTAAGTCTTGCATCAATGACTTGTTTGTCCAACGATTCTTTTAGCTCTCCATCACCAACAATCAGGACGCTGACACTCGCTTCATGTAAGGGGATTTGTGTCAGTGATTCAATCAATACATCATGACCTTTATAGTGACTCAGGCGACCGATACAGAGTACGCGTAAAGGAGTATCGCCATCAACTCCTGTATTCCAGAGTTTTCGGGCTTTTTCGTGGAGAGCAGCATTGACTGTCGGTAGCCTCGATTCATTGAGTGTTAGTGGAATCACGCTACATTTTTCCATATAGGGTTTCAGTGTTTTGCTGGTTTTTAGATAATTCGGTGATGTGGCGATAATCGCTTTGCTGTGTTTGAGAAGATAATGTTCGAAAGGACTATAAAACCAGTAGGCCAGCTTTAGAATCGCTTTGCCATCGGGGAAAACCACATCTGAATGCCAATGAATAACCCAGGGGATACGTCGTGCTGCAGTTTTAAAAATCAGGAAAAAAGCGGATGTGTTGGGTAGGTGAATATCAATTAGATCGGGTTTAAACGATTCTATCTGTTTTCCAAGCTGATCCGGAAAACCAGGACAGACAGGTGCAAACAGGAGCTGCCCGTAACTACGCACACGCACAATCAAACTGCCAGCAACCTTTTCCTGCCCAGTGAGCTCTCCGTTACTGTGATCATGCACAAGTGCAGCACACTCAATTCCTTGTTGTGTGGACTCCTCCAGCAGATCAGCCAGGAAATTCTCCATACCGCCGGCAAATGGAGGAAAATATTTTCCAATGTGTAACACCCGCATTTCTTGATACCAAAGCTGTTTATGAGAACGTATTATAACCACTACTTGCTTGTTGACGTATTCTGTTTGCCTCGCTTTCCTGTGGATGATGGACAGGTTGAACTGGATGGTACAAATAATCGTTTCGGGACATCATCGTTCAGCGTCCTTTCCTGGATTAACGGGTTATGTGAGTCACGTGGCAACATCGACATTTGAGCAAAACGAGGATAAAAAGTGAATTCTGACTATATGATGGTTGCCAAAGCAATCAGTTATTTTCAACACAACACCGTCAAACCATCTGGTTTTAGCAAGGTTGCTGCAGAAATTGGCTTAAAACCTGAACAGTTTCGACAAATTTTACAACGTTGGTCTGGAGTTACTTCAACACAATTTTTTCACTACCTAACAATCGACACGGCAAAACAACGCTTGATTCAACCTTGCATCGACAATCAGCCGATCACTTTTGAGGCAATGACACCACGTCAATACAAAAACACTGGAATGAATCTATCAATCAAACATGGCGTTTGTTCCAGCCCATTTGGTTACGCATTTATTGCAACAACTGAGCGTGGTATTTGCCAGTTATCCTTTAGTCGTGATCAAAATACGGCTGATTGTATGCGACGACTCAGGAAAAAATGGCCCTCAGCTGAATTAACCGGGAACACAGGTGATATCAACTCTCTTGCGGAGATGATATTTAACAACTCAGATAATCGACACGCTGATCTATCTTTGATAGTTCTGGGTAGTGAATTCCAGATCAAGGTTTGGAGAGCCTTGTTGCACATTCCGTCAGGCAAGCTTTTTTCTTATCGACAAATTGCACGCATTATCGGTCATCCGACATCATCCCGGGCAGTTGCCAATGCAATTGGTGCGAACCCAGTTGCGTATTTGATTCCTTGTCACCGAGTGATTCGTAGTAGTGGCGCTCTAGGAGGCTACGGCGGGGGGATTGAACGTAAACAGGCAATGCTGGTGAGAGAGTTCGCAGAGCAGGATCGCTGTCGCTCCTGAAGCATCGACCATCAACGGCAATACGATGAAAAACTGACGATACATCAACAGCTCCAGATATGACAAGGCGGATGGTATTCTTTCCAATCCGCCTTGCGTCAAACCGATTCAGTTAAATGCTGAAACCTCTACTGTAATTTCTTGACCGCAGCGATAATGCCAGCTGGATCAATGCCTTGATGCGGGAATTGTTCCCAGAGACCACCACAGCCTTCTTTATGGGTACCAAGGTGAGTGAACTTAGGTGTGAACCCACGCTCCAGCAACCAGGTTCCAAAGCGACTGCCCAATCCGGTTTTATGGTTAAAGGATTCAACCACAACCACCATTGGTGATGCACCCAGTTTAGCCATCATTTCTTCATCAACTACATTCAGCGTTGGCTTGTTAATCAATCCAACATCAATACCGTCCTGTTTAAGTCGCTCGACAGCATCCAGCGCACGATATAGAGCCTCGCCAAAGCTGACCACATAGCCTTGAGTCCCTTCACGAATAACTTCATCCTTACCGGATACAAACTTGTACCCATCACCAAAAAATTCATTGCCATTGGCATCCAGAATCTGGGGTACCTTGGAACGGGTCGAGAATACAAAACGCAAACCTGGATCAAAAAAGATTGATTCTACACAGGCTTTCATCTGGTTTGCATCGGCCGGGAAATACAGATTAGTCGCATAACCATCGCTCAAGCCGTTATCTGCAAACATATTGTTCAAGCCGAAGTGACAGGTATTATCTGCCATATCATCAATGCCCGAATGCGAATAGTGGCTAATCACGTTCGAGTTATTCAGGCGCGCCATGGTGATCTCTGAAATATTCATTTCCAGAAATGCACTGAATGTCCCAAAAATACCTTGCTTGCCAGGCTCCATACCAAAGCCTGCAGCTGCAGAGAAATTTCCACGTTCCATAATGCCGGATGCGATAAACACTTCCGGATTTGCTTTATGAATCGTAATCAGACCACACGATCCTTCCAGATCACTATCAATCACACGTACTTTTTCGATGCGCTCGGCTTCACTCATTCGTCCCAGAATATCAACCACCACATCGCCGAAAACACCACGGTTAGCAATCCAGGTATCATTGACACCGAGAAAGTCTTTTTCCTGTTTTGGTGCTTCAACCTGTCTTAACATATCAGCTGCTGCTTGCTGATTATGCGATTCCAGATATTTCAGCGCCAGATCTACCGAGATAACATCATGACCATGTGTTGAGCCTTCCAGGCCGTCAATGCCAGGGCACATCGGACGTTTGTTAATGACCGCAACCGGTCCATCTGTATTAATGGCTTCACAAATGCGCTGATACAAATCATCCAGATCTTCACCATCACCTTCCAGCACTTTGACACCATGCCCTCGCAATGTTTGTGCAACAGTGCAGCCTTTCAGGTATGCAGAAGGATGACCGGCGATAGTGACATCGTTATCGTCTATTAGCAATTTAACGTTAAGATTCTGCGCAACAGCCAGACGCGCTGCCTCAGCATCATTGCCTTCTTGCTGTGAACCATCTGATCCTAAACAAAACAAGGTTTTTCCCGGATTGGCAATCGCCACACCATTCACATACGGCCACATATGACCCAAACGACCCGAGCTGAATTTAACACCAGGTGTAAATCCAAGCTCAGGATGACCAGGCAGGTGTGAATGTGCTGCACGATATTCCATTAAGCGCTCTGCTGGAAGATCACCATTCAACGTAGACATCAAATATTGGGTGGCAACACGGTGTCCTGCTTCATCAAAGAAAATGGGAACAAACTTATCCTCACCGCCACGAAACAATGCATCCATGATCATCACTTCAGGAACCGTGTCGTAAGGACCACCGGAATGACCACCGACTCCCCTGGCAGCACCTGTTGCAGTAAAAAAGATCATTGCATCACGACACAACTGTATGTTTGCCTGTAGTGCGGATTTTTGCTCAGAAGTCAGTGTTGGAACGTCTGGATCTAATGAAATACGCTGATAAGCGCCCAGATCAATTGGAAATGTACTCATGATATTCTCCTCTTTATGTGTTCTTTTTTGTATTCTCTGATTGCTTTTTAGAGTTGTCGAGTCTGTAGGCAGATTATTAGAAAAAGTACCGCTGCCAATCCTGTACAAGCAAGATGTCTGCTTGAGTATCATTGTGCTGACAAAACAACCTTGGGCTAACAATCGTTTTGTTGTTTTGAACCGATTAAACGTATTTTACTTAGATATTGCGAGAATTAAAAACTAATTCCAAAACACTTGCCTGACAATTTGGCTGCTTACAGTAAGAAAACAGGTTTCACTCATGTTGTGTGTACTTGCATGTCTGCGATAACTGAAATGGCTGACTACTCAGTCACTCTGATGGTTCTGATCCCAGCAATTTTTGCATCGACATTTCAAGTGCGGTTACACGTAATTCCAGCTCTTCCAGTCTATCACTTTTAATCTCACTGGAATGATGTGATGGTGATGTTTTAATCATTTCCAATTGTTTCGCATCAATTTCACCGCATAGTGTATGTGCATAACGATCTTCGCGGCGACCTTCTGCTTTGGGTATTAAAACAACAAGCGGTTGATCAAGCTCCATCAATTCCAGCAGAATCAATTCTATCTCGGTATTATCAGCCCAATCGATGATGCGCTCGGTGCGTCGTCGTAAATCTCCCAGTGTTTGTGGATAGTGCAGCATTAACACGCTGAGTAACGCCTGTTTGTTTTTATCAAGATCGTAAGTTGTGCTCATGCGCTGACTCACCCGATTCGCTCGATCTCCGTAGTCAATGCGCACCAGTCCACGTAGATCCAGTTCTTTCACTGTATGTTCAACTTCTCCAGGTGACAGCTTCATCACTGGATCACGATTGCTTTTCTGGTTACATGCATTGGTTAAGGCATTGAATGTTAATGGATAAGTGCCAGGTGTTGTGTGTTGTTTTTCCATCAGGCAACCGATAATACGTGCTTCAACGTGTGTCAGTAATTGTTTAGGTTTTTGTTCTTCCATCGTTGTTCAAATATCAATCAATCGTAGCCAGTAGTAACCAGAAGTTGGTCGTCTCAACAAAATGCAGCGAATCTACTGGTTCTAGCAAGTGTGATACTACAAAATCATGTTAGTTAGTAGAATTCATTTGGTATTTAAACATTTTCTCTCCTTTTTCGTAACAATACGTAGATTCAATGGCTCGATCAAAGGAATTGGAGTTAAATTTCTCCCCCAACATGCTCACTCAAATCTGGTGTTGTATCACCAATAAACCAGCTTGTCATCCACCAAGCTATACAGCTGAGCAGGCCGGTGCGCACCACCCTGACTCATTACCCCGGTCTTGCTGAGTATATTTCGCTTCAATAGCTGCTTGCGGAAATTTCGTTTTTCCAAAGGTTCACCAAGGATGGCTTCATTGACTTGCTGCACCTCGGTTAGGGTAAACCTGCCTGCCAAGAAGCGAAATGCAATGGTTGAGTACTGTAACTTGCTACGCAGCCGGGTTCTAGCCAGAGTGATGATTTTATGATGATCAAAAGCGAGGGCTGGTAAATTGTCAGCCTGGTGCCATTGTTTGCGATCCTCCAACAGCTGATGCGCAGGTATTATGGCTAGATATGCAATGCTGATCACACGTTCACGCGGATCACGTGATGGTTCTCCAAAAGTGTACAATTGCTCGAGATAGACTTGTTTGAGCGGTGTTTTCTCATTGAGCACTCGATAAGCGGTTGCTTCTATTTCCTCATCTATCCTTACAAACCCGCCGGGTAACGCCCATTGTCTGTGATACGGAGGTTGATTGCGGCGGATCAATAAAACCTGCAAGGCCTGATTGAATATGCTGAATG
>DRLZ01000179.1 GCA_011322755.1 Crenotrichaceae bacterium | reverse complement strand
GCACAGATATCCTGCATATGTATTCAGCGCAGTTTGCAGCATAGCATCCGTTCGTAAGACATTCAGTCCGCCCGCAACAACACGCTGTATATATGGCCAGGTTGCAGTTGTCAGCGCTAATGTCGACGTGCGGGGATATGCACCTGGCATATTGGTGACACAATAATGAATCACATCATGTAATACGAATGTCGGATTATCATGCGATGTTGGCCTGGAGGTTTCAATACATCCACCCTGATCGATACTGACATCAACAATCACAGACCCAGGCTGCATGGTTTTTACCATGGCTTCGCTTACCACATAAGTGGCTTTCTGCCCATGATTCAGCACTGCTCCAATCACCAGATCTGCAGTCACTATCTCAGTACGAATAGTCTCGGTTGTCGATTGTATCCATTCAAGTCGGGGTGATATTTGTTGTCTTAACTGAGTTATTCGCTCAGGTAACAGACCTGCCATCGTCACATTCGCTCCCAGCGCATCCGCTACACTTGCTGCATGCTGACCGACAATTCCATCGCCGATCACCAGGACATTTCCATGCCCATTCCCGAGTACGCGACCAAGCTGTACACCCTTGCCACCCTGGGTTCTGGCTAGATGATAACTACCCATCTGAGTCGCCATGTTGCCTGCAATGGCACTCATCGGCGCAAGTAGCGGCAAGTGGCCGTTTTCATCCTCCAGTGTTTCATACGCAAGTGCGGTGGTTTTGCTCTCCAGTAGCACGCGGGTTAACTCAGGGTTCGCTCCAGCAAGGTGTAAGAAGGTAAATAACATCTGTCCCTGCAAAAAGCCATATTCGCAAGCGAGAGGTTCTTTAACTTTAACAACCAGGTCACAATTCCAGGCTCGGCCAGAATCACAGAGTTCAGCGCCAGCCACACGATATTGCTCATCGCTGAAACCAGAGCCAATACCTGCGTTGTTTTCAACTAAAACCTGATTTCCTGACTGTTTCAGCTGTCGAACATGGCTGGGCATCAGCGCGACCCGATACTCCTGATTTTTGATTTCTTTTACAACACCAATGTCCATTTGTATCCATCGCTGTAGTGACGCTTTATTAGACAAAAACCTGAAACTAAAATTCAAGCAACTTTACATTCCAGTATCGTCTGCAATACCTCCGAAACAAGATTAAATGTTGACAGAATCAGCCAGTTGAATATTCGCTAATAATCGACACAACTCAATCAGTGCCTGACCACGATGACTGATTGCATTTTTTTGTTCTGCGGATAACTCAGCTGACGCGCATTGCGTCTCAGGCACATAAAAAACAGGATCGTAACCAAAACCACCAACACCACGTTGTTCACGAAGAATGGTACCTTCCCAGATTCCTTGTGCAATCACTGGAATCGGATCTGCAGGATATTGACAAAATGCAAGAACGCAAACGAAGCGTGCAGTCCGTTTAGCATCTGCAACATTTTCAAGATCAATAAGCAGTTGATCCAGATTTTCCTGGTCAGTCGCTTGAATGCCCGCATACCGGGCAGAATAAATACCTGGCGCCCCACTTAAGGCATCGACAACCAGACCTGAATCATCGGCAAGTGCAGGCAACCCGGTATGACGAGATGCATTTCGTGCTTTTATTAATGCATTCTCAACAAAAGATAATCCCGTCTCTTCGACTTCTGGAACTGTAAACTCTGATTGGGGCTTAAGATGGAAATCTTTTAAAACAGCTTGAAATTCACGAATTTTTCCAGGATTACCTGATGCCAGAACAACCGTACCATCCATTAGCGAATACTATCGTCAGGTAATACCTTGCGTTGATGCTCGAACAGTTCTCTGATACCTTTTTCTGCCAGCGTGAGCATTGCATCCAGTTCTTCACGACGGTAGGCATGACCTTCAGCTGTCCCCTGAATTTCTATAAAACCTCCGCCCGCATTCATCACCACATTCATATCCGTTTCTGCTTCACTATCTTCCTGGTAATCAAGATCCAGAACCGGATTACCCTGATAAATACCAACAGAAACCGATGCAATATGCCCATGAATCGCATTGCGGGAAATTTGCCTGGTTTTTAACAAATGATTCACAGCAAGCACGAGCGCGACATACGCACCTGTAATCGATGCAGTGCGTGTTCCTCCATCAGCCTCCAATACATCACAATCCAGGGTAATGGTACGCTCGCCAAGTGCCTCAAGATTGACAGCGGCTCGTAATGACCGCCCAATCAAACGCTGGATTTCCTGAGTGCGTCCGCTTTGCTTTCCACGCGCTGCTTCACGATCAGTTCTGCGATGAGTTGACCTGGGCAACATTCCGTATTCAGCAGTCACCCAACCACTTCCTTTGCCTCTTAAAAAACGTGGCACACGGTTCTCCACGCTGGCATTACATAACACTCGAGTATCTCCAAACGCGACCAGCACAGATCCTTCCGCATGTTGATTAAAACCGGTCGTCAATGTTATCTCACGCATTTGATCCAATGATCGTCCACTGGGTCGCATAAATAGTCCTTTGTTTGATTTGGAAAACAGGTAAGTATATCGAAAAAACGATAGAAGTGGGGCATGGAAGGTTATTAATCTGATTAACAACCCTGGAGTTCAGACCGGAATGGACTGAACCGTTTCGATACAATTTGCTATTCTTTGTGAGTAAGCTGGTGTGTTTAAGCTCAGAATCATCCTCAAGATATTGAGGGAAAGAGCTATCAAGAACTCAACATTATCTGGCCAGACAGACTACTTTACGCTATACCTTTGGCTCTTTCTCTAT
>DRLZ01000178.1 GCA_011322755.1 Crenotrichaceae bacterium | reverse complement strand
AGTGTTTTTTTTGCCTGGAATCGCCAGTAGCCTCTGCGCCATAAAAGATATCCCAGGCAGGTGGCAGTTGCGAACAGATAAATCAGCATCTTTCCAAACATTGGTTGAGTCGTGAGCAGAACCGGTTGTTGTGCTGGTTGCGGAGTAATCTCCGCATCACTCATGCGTGATGGGACGATTGTGCTGTAACTGAATGTCCAGGCTGGAACGGTGATGCTGTCAACCTCTGGCTGCTGACCAAGACTAATCTTGAATGCTGGTATTTCGAGTAATTCAGTTGTTTTTACAGATTTTGCGACCTGGTATTGGATACGCAATGTGGATTGAGTGGAAGACTGTTTGTGCAGTTGCACATCAATCACATCAAGCCAGTCCGAGATGGCGCCTTTTGCCGGGATATGATGTGTATTGATATCAGAGCCGGATGGCATGGAGATATCGATCATGTGCTGGATAGTATCGCCAGCTGTATAGCCAAAGTAGCGTGGTGTGTGCAGAGCTATCTGGATCTTCTTGCTTTTGGACTGGAGAACCGTTGTCGTTACTTGTTCGGCATGACTTGTATTCATACTTGTGAACAGAACAACAAGTATCATCTGGAGCAGAATAATCCAGGCTGTTGCAATCGGTTTGTTGTTCATGAATAAAAATAAGTTGTCATTGCGTCAGCTTCAAAGTCTTGTTCGATAAAAAAAGGGCGTCTCCCGTATTGATGGCACAATCGGGTGATATCACCTTTATGTTGTTTGAAAGCCTGCTTGATTTGCTGGCGCAGCCTCGGCCGCATCAACAACGAGCGGGTTTTTCCACTTTCGGCATCTTCCAGTGTAAAAAAACACCCATTACTGACATCGAGCTGCTCATATTCATCCCAGATGACGATCGGCACAACATCATGAAGAATCATGTTTTCAAGAATTTGCTGCAGCTGTGCTAATTCAAAGTGAAAATCGGAGACCAGGAACACCAGGGATGGACGTGTACCCAGGTATCCAGCCATCGTACGCAAGGCTTGAGCCGAACCATTGAATGCAGTGTCGGACAGTTGTTCCCAGAGTTGCTCAGGTGGTCGTTTATACCATTTCAGTGGTAAATGATATTGCCAGTGGATCTCATCGCTGCAAGCATGAAACGCAAACGGATCGCCTGTGCGGGATGTTGACCAAGCCGCAGATTGTACAAAGTCGATCAACGTTGTTAATTTTTTGCGCTTGCCTTTAAATGCCATCGAGGCGGACAAGTCTGCGATGACTTGTACCGGTATCCGCCCGCGCTGTTTGAAACTGCGTACCAGAAAGTGGCCAAACGGGTCTTGAGCGCTGGCATGCAGGTCAAGGTGGCGTGGATTTGGATTGTCAATTAAATTCTGGTGTCGCTGAAACTCAAAACCCTCGCCACTGGCAGTCCCGGCATGTGCGCCAGGATAAGGGCTTGTAGCATGCCAGGCGACCCGATAATGAAATTCTCTGATGGTTTCGCTTATCTCCATAATGGAGTCACTTTACGGCGCAGCAATTTGTTTTAAAACTGAATCAGTGAGTGTATCAATGATTTCTGCACGGCGTAATTCATAAGCCGGGGTAAAGAATATACGATGTCCGGCTACGGGCTGAAAAATAGACTGAATATCCTCTGGCAACACAGCCGTACGATGATCAAGCCAGCTTGCAACCCGGGCGGCCTGGATCAACATGCTCATTGCCCTTGGACTCAACCCTGCCAGTATGAGTCGATTCATATCAACGCCATCAATCACAATGCCGTAATCAGCCGGTTTTCTTGTCGCTTGCCATAACTCCAGTACATAGTCTTGTATGGTTTCACTGACATGGACGCTGCGCTGAATTGATGCAGCAACAGCATTCAACTGCTGGTAGGGAATCACGCCATACTGAATTTGCTCAATCAGGTTGTCGACATCATGAAAACGCGGATCGAAGACCAATTCCTTGCGAACACGTGTTGACTCAGGTGCTTCAATTCTAAGTTCCATCAAAAAGCGGTCACGTGCAGCAGAGGGAATTTCGAATGTTTCTTCTTTTTCGACCCGGTTTCTATCAGCAAACACTTGTAAATGTGGGAATGCATAGTCGTGGTTAAATGCACTTACTCGTCGTTCTGCCATTACTCTGAGCAACAGAGAATGGACCTGCGGGCGTGCGCGGTTGACCTCGTTAAAAAAGAAGGTCGCCAGATTTTCGCCATGTTTCAACAGCGGTCCCGGATCGACTTGCGGCTTGCCTTGCTGGTTGATATAGGTATGGTAGAGTAAATCGTTGGGCATTAAATCAATGGTGCCTTCAATGCGCTCGTACTCACCGCCGAGTGCCTGGGTGACAGCACGTAATAACGTGGTTTTGCCAACACCGACATCACCTTCAAGCATGACATGTCCACGGGTAAAAATGCAGATTGTAAAGAGTCGAATGACATCATCAAGCCCAACGACAGCCTTGCTGATTTCCTGCTGAAAACGTTGTGCATGCTGTTGCCACTGGGTTAAATCGATTATTTCAGATGAGGCGATTGACATTGGCACAGTTAATATTGAGTTGAATGGCAGGT
>DRLZ01000177.1 GCA_011322755.1 Crenotrichaceae bacterium | reverse complement strand
AGTCAGTCATGCAGCGCAGTGTGATGGCTCCAAAACTGTTGATTATTGATGAAATCGGTTACTTGCCCTTTAACGCCCAGGAATCAAAGTTGCTATTTGAAGTCATTGCCAAACGGTATGAAAAGGGCTCTGTTATTTTAACCAGCAATTTGCCATTTGGTCAGTGGGGGCAAATTTTTGCAGACGATACGGCTCTGACCTCCGCTTTATTAGATCGTGTATTACATCATTCTCATATTTTACAAATTAAAGGAGACAGTTATCGAATTAAAGAAAAGAAACAAGCTGGATTAATGGAACAATCTGATCAGTAGTGGCTCACTTTTCAAGTGTTGCTGTGGCTCAGTTTTCAATTGTTGTTGACACCAGAGGCATACTATGCGTCCTTTGGAGAAGCTGAGCAAGATATTTATCTGTATATTAAATATTACAACAACCGTCGTGTTCTTAGTTCAAATGACGAGGTAACACCGTTGGAGAAAGAAAAAATATTGGCTCAATAAAAGTTCTTGTTGTTTTGTACGAAGATACTTGACCACTACAGTTAATGAGGCAAAGCTGAGTTGTTTCATTTTGGCAGTTCCTGGTGTGTCTATTCTGGTGCCATAGCATCCTATTTTAGGGAGGACTTATTCAGAGTTTCCTTAAGCATGTGTCACAAGAGTTATGGTTTGCAATTGACCACTTTTAATGGTTATATGACCCTTTGAATGATGTTAATAGTTGAATATTTAGTCGTGGTAATTAGCTGAGTAGAGGGCAGTATGAAAAAAATGAGTGTTTTATTTTGTCAATATCTAACAATACTTGTTGCCCTTGTATGGTTCATGCCTGTTGATGCAGCTGAGTCGATTGCGCGTGATATTTTAAGACCTGAGCAAACAGTTATCTCCAACGCTAATGTTGCTATTAACAATCAATTGTTCAAACCTGGATTGTATTGGAATCCACAACGACCAGGGTGGGGAATTAACATTACTCAGGTTAGTCAGGATAACGGTATTAATCAACTTGTCGCGGTAATCTATACATATCGCGCAGATGGAACACCTGTCTGGTATCTTGCCTCAGCGCCTATTAATGGTTCCAGCTGGAATGCCTCACTACAAGAATACTTCTGGAATGGTTCATCTGCTATCTCAACTGATATTGGAACAATTGAACTTGATTTTAATGCATTTGACAAAGCGTCGATGAGTTATCGTATTCACAGCGAAAATGGTTCTGAGGAAATTCAGTTTTTTGATTTTGCTCAAGGACAAACACAGGTAGATTTCACTGCATTATGGTTTCCGCCCTCTCAGCCAGGCAGAGGTTTGACTGTATCAACTATTGGTAATACGAATGTTGTTGTGCTCTATTTCTATGATGTGGATGGTAATCCCTTGTGGTTGCTTGGTGTCTTGGATCAATTCATTGTATTGGGTTCTGAGCTGAAGATACCTGTTGATTCTTTTACAGGTTATTGTCTTGCTTGTGCAACAGTAAACACTCGTGCGACTCGAGCAGGTGAAGTATCGTTGATGTTTAATACTCGTTCAAGTGCTCAGCTGGTAACCGAAAATATTTTCGGATGGCAGACAGATGTCACGATTGTACCCTTGTCTGATGTACCTGGAACCAATCGGAATGGTGAAGATCCAGTAGTGAGTGAAGGTGGTGATTGTGTCAATATTCCTTTGATTACCAATGGTAGTCATCTTGTAGTTAAGGTTACATCCCCTTCTTTGGCGCCAGGTACTTCCGAGACAATCAAGGATATGATTTTTACAGACGTATCGGAAACCCGCTTGACTATAGAGGAAATTGTGACCACAGAGACAACAATATTGGGGATTACCCAAATGTCACGTAGAGAAATAACAGATACTATTTTCCGCACGATCAGTGAGAACAAGATTTTCTTAAACTCAGTGAATACTACGTTTAAGACTGAAACTGATACTTTTATCTCAGAAACCAGGTTTACACCTGGGTCATTCAGAGGTCCTATATTAAAGTATTGTGAAGGACAAGCATGGACACAACCTTCTGTTACCCAGACGATAACTTTTAATGGTGAGACAAATACTTCAAGCCTTCCCGTAAAAGAAGGAGTTGTAGTCAGTGTTAATGAATCAATAACTGTTCCTGCTGGTCGATTCTCGACTGTTTTATTGACCAGAAAATCAGCTAATACGATACACAAGGAGTGGTTCGATATAGCCTCTGGTCTTCAAATCAAAACAGAAGAGTTTGATTTGGGAAAAACAGTTCCAAAAGTATTGACGGAGGCAATCCTTGTTCAGTAGCTGTCAAGTTCTGTGTGAAAATGACAGGTACAATTTTACTTTCTGCAGGTGTTACTTTTTGTAAGGAGTTGTCGATTTTTACCTATCATCTATCATTCAGATAAGATCACGTCATACCCACCAAACTTGCGGATATTAATTACACCACTGTCAAAGATTAGATATTGGCCTTTAATACCCATTAAAACTCCGCTTACAGTGTTGACTTTATCAAAATTGAATGATTTGCATTTTTTTGGATGTTCGATGACGGGATAGTTGATGGCAATGGATTCTTTTGATAATAATGACCAGGAATTTTCACCAAAACGCACACCAAGTTCACGCAGAACAGGATCTGTTTTCTTCAGAATTAGATCGCGTTCATGAGCCAAATCAAGTGTTGATGTGTCGCCCTTGAGCATTCTTTGCCAACTGGTACGATCACTAATATGTTTTTTCAGTTCGTTTTCTATTAATCCGACATGAAAGCGTGAGGTTGCTTGGATGATCGGTATTGCCTGTATAGCGCCTTGATCGATCCAGCGTGTTGGCAACTGGGTTTTTCGGGTAATGCCGACTTTAAGACCTGATGTGTTTGCCAGATATACAATATGTGGTTGCATACAATGGTTCTGTGCCCATTCTGGTTCGCGACATGTACCTTGGTCAAAATGGCAGGTTTCAGGTTTCATAATGCACAGATCGCACTGTGCTAATGTAGTAAAACAAGGATAACAATAGCCTTGATTGAAACTTTTATTGATCTTCCTTCCACAATGTACGCAATTGATTGTACCGGTATGGGTAAGGCTGAATTGTTTGCCAAGCAGTGTATTGAGAGGAATAAGATGATCACTCATCGGTAGCGCATACTGTACCGTAGAGCTGAGCTCAGTATGCATTTTGGCAAGATTGCCCTGGTTCACTGTTTCATGCTCGTATCTGAAAGTTTTCTTGACTGTGGTTGTGAATAGCCATTGGTATTTTTTGTAACCCAGTGATTGTTTCTGGAGTCAGCAATGGATTCTTTCTTCCAGAAAGGAACTGTGCTTTTTAGTTTTTCCATAATAAATCGACTCGCATCAAAAGCATCGCCGCGATGTGCTGCCCAGACTGCAACCATGACAATGGTATCTGCTGGAGTGATGTTGCCGATTCTGTGGATGATTAAGGTGTCCAGAATGGTCCACGATTGCTGTGCTTGTTTTACGGTGTGTTCCAGCTGTGATTCAGTCATCTCAGGATAATGTTCAAGGAACATATGGCTGACCTTGGTGTTCTCATTGAAGTCGCGCATGCTGCCCACAAATACTGAGGTTGCTCCATAATCATATCCTCGCATATGATTGTTTTGATATTT
>DRLZ01000176.1 GCA_011322755.1 Crenotrichaceae bacterium | reverse complement strand
GGCTTGCCTGAACTGGAATGGACAATGGTGTGGATTAACCCGAATACCTTCTACACCATGCCATTACGTGTGATTGACCCAATACCAGCGAATGCGACCTATGTTGCAAACAGCGTAGCTTGTGTGGCGCAAGGTCGTTCGTCAATTATCGATTGCAGTTTTGACAGTGCAACCAACCAAATCGTGGTGAATGGTTTTATCGGTGCTGATGGTAATGCACAAGATGCAGCGACAGCCGACAATGAAATCACCATCACTTTCCGCACCAAGGTCTCAAACCTTGCACTTGAGGTCATTAACCAGGCCAGTGCGAACTGGGATGAAAACGGAAGTGGAACAGTTGATGATAATATTGGTACCCAGAGTCCGGTGCTGACAGATGATCCTGACCTTGCTGGAATTAATGATCCAACAGTCTGGAAACCTGCCAGACAACCATCATCAAAACCAATTCCCACGCTTACCGAGTGGGGACGCATGATGCTGATGATGATGCTGTTCCTGGTGGTGGTGGTTGCAAAACAATTTAGATGGAAAATACATCGCGAGTAGTGTAAGTGGGTGGGTTAAACTGATAAATAAAAAATAGACTCAATGGCACAGTATACTAATATCTATGAGCATTTTGAGTCTACTTCTTCCCACAGTGAAGTGCGTATAGTGATTCTTTGAATTGATTCCAGACAATCGTTACTCGCTCTAGTGTCTTATCTCTTAAAATCACTTCATTATGAACATCAACCTAGCGCAATCAAGCTGCTAAAAACAAAAGCAATTCATGCTTATTGCTAAGGATGCCATACCCAGACGAGATTACCGCCTCCAACATCAACCAGGCACCATCCTGAACCAACACCAAAATTAAAAATAGCGCTTTTGGAAAGTGCTGCAAACTTGTGTTCCTGACATTTCTTCTCAGCCTCTTCTCGACTTACGTACTTGGTATCATCGTTTGGATTAATTGCTATCGGTGTCACCTCTCGTTGTTTATCTAAAACCAATACAAGCGTGGCATCAGGAACTTGTTTTAGAATATCCTCTCGTGCTGCCGGGCTTAAACTCCCAATTGGGCTGGATGTAGATTTGAACATAATCACTCTCCTTTATCATCACAAAATAAAACAACCTAGAAATTCAAGGTTAGCTTGGTTACAAAAGAGCGCTCAGGGATAATATCCGCCAAACGCTTTCTTGAAGTCCTGAAATTGTAATCCTGATAGCGAAATTTCTTGTCAAATAGATTCCTGACTTCGAGACTGATTATGCCCCAACGCTTTGGTAATCGATAACCAATACTGGCATTGGTAAGAAGAAAATCTTCCCTGCTGTGAGAAACCGATAAACCTGGAGGACTAAACGGCGACTGAACAACAGGTCCGGAAGAAAGACTGATTGATTTCACTTTCTGGTTAACATAGGTAACACCAGCCTTTGCAAAAAAACCTGAGTAATCGAAATAAGTAAAGTTAAGTGGTATAAATACGGTATCTGTTGACGGCGGGAACGATGGAGAAGCAAAATTATCAAGCTCAAACTGTTCAAATCGAGGCTCCAAAGCCATCGTCACTTTACTGCTGATAGTCCAGTAAAGATATGTTCGATAAGTCTTTTCTGTCCAGTCATCAAATTGAAATGAATTACCGGCGGCGGCAGGAACATCTTTGAGATTTCTTTTAAAAGCTTCTGCGCCTATTAACAATGAGGTGATTGGCTTGGCATTCATTCCAACCCCAAGAAACTCACTTTTTGTTGCATTAAAATCATCATAAAGTTGATTAAACCCGGCAATTTGAGTTGGCTCTATTGTTTGATCTACTATTAATGGTGACTTGAATGTTTTGAAATATGCCATTCTTAATTTTAAGGTATCGGTAATCTGCCATTGCAAACCAAATTTCGGATTAATTACATCCGCTGTGTGCTTCACGTTGACGCGAGCGCTTTGGGGAAGTCCATCAGGACCTGGTGGAAGAACAGGACTGAGCGCACTCCCCTGGTTTTTTTTGACGTAGGAATTGTAACTAAAACCAGCAGTCCATGTAATTACCCTGGACGGCCATTGCACATTGCCATACAAATAGGCGCGGCAATGGTTAGTATCAGACGTGATTGCACTCTGAACCAAACTGAATTGCGGGGTCTTGGTAGTAATTGTTAAATCTGTATCAAAATTACTGCATCGACCACCCGTGGTTAAGCTGTAACCATTCGCATGAAAAATGTGTTGTACTTCCCATTGGTAGCCATTGATATCCTGTTGACTTGTATTTGCGCCAAAGACAGTTTTGTTATTCTGATCTGAATAAATAAAAGACCCAAGCAAATCTTCATTAGAAGAGATGCTGAAGTGTGCGCCAAATCTTCCAATATTTTGATTTATTTTACGTTTTTGCGCGAAAGCGAGCGTATTGATACGTTGTTGTATATCTGCTTGTATGGCCTCTCTGCGACGATATTCTGCTTGTAGAGATAAACTGGGAACAATCTGATATTGCAAATACACATTATACAAATTATTCTCCATATCACTGTTTTTTCTAAACCCATCAGTACCAGAGTGAAACTGTCCTAAGCTGTATGCAACATTGTGAGACAAACCGGAAAGTATCGCTTCGTTCCCCAACGTATTGTTAAGTCCGCCAAATACTGAAGCCAGCAACCTGGTTTTATTGCGATTAAACAGTGATGACATCTCATTAAACCCTGCAGAAAAAGGGCTTGCTCCAGCGACAATATTAAGATCCGAAAAAGCG
>DRLZ01000175.1 GCA_011322755.1 Crenotrichaceae bacterium | reverse complement strand
TTTCAGCCAGTAAGATAAAAAAAGCCAAAGATCAGATGATGGAAGCCCGACCTTATGCACGTCAAATGCAGAAGATAATCGGTCATATGGCGCATTCATCACCAGAATACCGACATCCCTTTATGAAGGAGCGCGAAGTTAAGCGCGTAGGGTATGTTGTTATTTCTACTGATCGTGGTTTATGTGGCGGCTTAAACACCAATCTTTTTAAGAGAAGTGTTGCCCATATGCAACAATGGCAAGATAAAAGTGTTGAGGTTGATGTTGTCACCATTGGCAACAAAGCTTCAAGCTTTTTTAAAAAAGTCAATGTCGATATGAAAGCCAGTATTGCATCTTTGGGCGATAATCCTGAGCTAACCAAGATGATTGGGTTGGTTAAGGTCATGTTGGATGCTTTTAGCGAAGAAAAAATTGACCGCTTGTATTTGGTCTTTAATGATTTCGTTAACTCCATCACCCAAAAGCCAGAAGTTCAGCAACTTTTGCCATTAGAGCCAGTTAAAGACGATAAAATCAGAGACAACTTTGATTACATTTATGAGCCTGAGGCTAAAGATGTTTTAGAATTTGTATTGGGACGTTATGTTGAAGCTGAAGTTTTCCAGGGAATCCTTGAAAATTTGGCCAGTGAGCATGCTGCCCGTATGGTTGCAATGAAAAATGCAACCGACAATGCAACCGACCTAATTAAAGAATTACAATTAATATATAACAAGGCACGTCAAGCTGCCATTACACAAGAAATTTCAGAGATTGTTGGCGGAGCCGCCGCAGTCTAGTCATTGGAGAATTATGAGATGAGTTCAGGTAAAATAGTACAAATCATTGGCGCGGTAGTTGACGTAGAGTTCGATCGCAAAGACGTACCAAACATTTACGAAGCACTAACCATTGCAGAAACTGGCACCACGCTAGAAGTTCAACAGCAATTAGGTGATGGCGTTGTTAGAACCATTGCACTGGGTTCAACCGATGGCTTAAAGCGTAACCTAGCAGTCACTAAGACTGGCGCACCAATCAAAGTGCCAGTTGGAACAAAAACCCTGGGTCGCATCATGGATGTATTGGGTAACCCAATTGATAATGCTGGTGATATTGGCGAAGATGAAAAATGGTCAATTCACCGTCAAGCACCAAGTTATGAAGAGCAAGCCGCATCAGATGAAATCCTGGAGACAGGAATTAAAGTCATCGACTTGGTTTGCCCATTTAACAAAGGTGGTAAAGTTGGTCTGTTCGGTGGTGCTGGTGTTGGTAAAACCGTCAACATGATGGAATTGATTCGTAACATCGCTATTGAGCACTCAGGTTTTTCAGTATTCGCTGGTGTTGGAGAGCGTACCCGTGAAGGCAATGACTTCTACCACGAAATGAAAGACTCAAACGTACTGGATAAAGTAGCACTGGTTTATGGGCAGATGAATGAGCCTCCAGGAAACAGACTGCGTGTAGCCCTAACTGGACTTACCATTGCCGAACAATTCCGAGACGAAGGCCGTGACGTATTATTGTTTATCGATAATATTTACCGTTACACATTAGCAGGAACAGAAGTATCAGCACTACTTGGACGTATGCCATCAGCAGTGGGCTACCAGCCAACACTGGCTGAAGAAATGGGTATGTTACAAGAGCGTATCACCTCAACTAAAAAAGGTTCAATTACCTCAATCCAGGCGGTTTATGTACCAGCAGATGATTTAACCGATCCATCGCCAGCTACAACATTTGCGCATTTGGATGCAACCGTAGTATTATCACGTAACATTGCAGAATTGGGTATTTATCCAGCGGTTGATCCATTGGATTCAACCTCACGTCAACTGGATCCAAATGTGGTTGGACAAGAGCACTACAACGTGGCTCGAGCCGTTCAAGGAACATTACAACGTTACAAAGAACTCAAAGACATCATCGCAATTTTGGGTATGGATGAATTGTCCGATGAAGATCAACAAGTCGTTTACCGAGCACGTAAAGTTGAAAGATTCTTCTCACAACCATTCTTCGTTGCAGAAGTATTTACTGGATCTCCTGGTAAATACGTATCACTGGCTGAAACAATCAGTGGTTTTAAAGGCATCATCGAAGGCGAATACGATCACCTACCAGAGCAAGCCTTCTACATGGCTGGTTCCATTGACGAAGTGATAGCCAAAGCCAAAGAAATGGAAAAGAAAGAAGCAGCCTAAGGGCGTACTAAATTGCGGAGAATAAAATGAGTTCAATACAATGTGACATCGTAAGCGCCGAAACCGAGATTTTCTCAGGGGAAGTCGCTATGGTATTCGCTACAGGTATCGCTGGTGAACTGGGTATCGCACCGAGACATGCACCGCTGATCACCCTACTTAAGCCCGGTGAAGTACGTGTGGAACTAACCGATGGAAGCCACCAAAACTATTACGTTTCAGGTGGTATTCTCGAGGTTCAGCCCTATCTAGTATCGGTATTAGCCGACACAGCAACACGGGCAGAAGACATAGACGAAGCCGCAGCCATTCAAGCCAAAGAAGAAGCTGAAAGACTGCTTAAAGACTCTGACAAACGCCAAGATCTCGCACAAGTACAAGCAGACCTAGCCAAAGCCGTAGCACAGATACAAGCCCTAAGCCGCTTGAAAAAGAATTTGAAAAGATAATTTTTCTAGCACAATTAAAAAGCAATAAAAGCCAACTGACCAGTTGGTTTTTTTGTTTTAATCATTAACAGAATTTTCACATTCGATTAAGCTTCATTAGGTATAATGCACTTGCATTTAATAATCAAGAGTAAATTAAGATGAATAAATCATTAGTGAAAAAGATATCCCTAGGAGCTTGTCCAAGAATAGAAAATCTATTACAGAAAAGCTGGATTTGTGCCATTTCCCGCTTTTTTTCATCAAATAGAGTGACTATTCTCTTCAAAAAAGCGAAAAATTGCCCTAAACCCAACTTCCCTTCATTACGATTCCTATTCTTGGACAAGC
>DRLZ01000174.1 GCA_011322755.1 Crenotrichaceae bacterium | reverse complement strand
TTCTGAAGACAGCGTTATCACATCGCCACGTTTGAAAGCGGCAGCATTCATAAGAAAAAAGTGGACTTCCAAACCAATCGACTCAAACCATCGCTCGATACGAGAAGCTTTTTTTTTCAATCGGGATAAGGCATAGTCGTCCAATTCTGCTCGATGGCATAGCCATACATCAAAATCACTCTTGCGATTAAACGCCACAGTTCCACAACTGCCCATCAGGAATATCGATTCAATATCGTAACTCCAAATTCCTGTTTTTTGAGGATCAAAACCTCCGCCCCACTGACGTTTTGCCGCCTCGAATAATTTATCATCCAGGATATATGAAAACACTCCCGCTGGTGTGTTCTGGTCAACATATCCAGGTAATTCAGGGACGTTGAGATGAAACAATAGAGGCAATAACTCAAGCAAATCTCGCTGAGTAGGCAACATTAATTCCTGGGTTCGCTCAATACGCGCTTTGTTCAGCTTGAGAAAGCGGCCCCGAATAACATCAATTTGCAATTGGGTGGAAAGCATTCAAACATAGTGGTTAAATTATTGGAATGCGCTGTTCTCAGCAATATCCGCACCGTTTCTGGATCATCTTTTTTTAGTTATTTCCACGACTTACTGGCATTATTCCTGAATAGTGCCTAAGTTATAGAGTTATAGGTACCAGTACATTCAATACGAGAGAAAAAATGAGCACACTACTTGATCAAGACATTGCAAACCAAACCCTCAATATGTCACCCGTCGGCACTGTTATTTTTAACGCTGACAATCGAATAACCTGGGTAAATCAAGCCATGCGTGAATTTGTCAACGCGAAAAATGATCAGCTGATAAACCTGAGTTTTTCCGAGCTAAACTCAAAATACCTTGACGGCTTTTCTGATCATCCCGACTTGTGGAAAGTCGCCTCAGCAACGTCTCAACAAAGCCGCTGGCTGATTTCCTTGGACTCACCCCAAAATGAAGCAAATTCAGCGCAAAATGTACGTTACTATGTTGATGTCACCGAAATCATGAAGTTAAAAACGGAATGTCGAAACCTCAAGGATCAACTGGAGAATCACAGCACAGCTGACTTGCTAACCGGGCTATTGAATAATCGCTCGCTCCTGCAATCATTAGAGCCGCAAGTTTCTCGAAGCAGACGATACGGCAACCCCTTGTCTGTTATCGTCATGCAAATAAATGATTTTGAAACAAACAGTGATACGATCAAGCCGGCAACAGATCAAGTGCTCACAGCTGTAAGCTTTTACCTGCGAGACCAAATGCGCTGGGTTGATCTGGTTGGGCGTACAGGTGACCAGGAGTTCACCTTGATATTACCCGAAACCACAAAAACAGATGCTTTGACCCTCGCAAACAAAATCAACAAGCGACTCGGCGAGATGAGTCTTCCAGACTCACCGGAAGTCACTGCCACGATTAATGCCAAGTTTGGTGTTGAAGAATGGCGCAAGGGTGATGATTCAACAATTCTGCTGAGAAAAGCCCGCGAGAATTCAGTCACATTAAAAAACGAGGAGCCTGTGACCTAACCCAACTTCGCAGGGGGGGGGAAGCAGAAAGTCACTCAAAAACAACAAGTTTGCTATTTCTTAGCCAACCTGGTCTTGACAATGGGGAGTAGCATAATTAACCCAACAAGGACTGGCAGACCTAGCAGCTGTACATCTTACGCAGATTCAACGATACGAGGCTGGCGCAGCCCAGCCCACCCTAGAAGTAATGAAAAAACTAGCGGTGGCGTTAACAACTAGCACCGACTGGCTTCTGTTCGAGGATGACGAGCGCGGGCCGGATGATGAAATGAAGTTGCAGTTTGAAGCTATCCGGCAATTTGATGAAGCAGAACGAAAAACGGCTTTAGAAGTACTGGATGGCTTGATTCTGAAACACCAAGCTAGGCGAATGGTGCAGCGCTCACAAAGCCAGGCCGCTACAAAGGATACCGCCAAAGCGGCGCAAAAAAGCAACTAAGAAAAAACGGTAACCGAACAGTTACCTAGTATTTATTAACCACTGAATAGCCGATAATAATATACAGCCCAATTAAAATAACCGGGCCTTTAAACAATTAACCGTCCGAAGGAGGTTTAATCATGCCCCAAGCCCACTCTGCAAAACAGGAAGCGTTGGATGCCATCCAACGATTACCTGACAGCGCCGATACCGAAGAAATTATGTACCGGCTCTATGTTCTGGAGAATATCCGTCGTGGCCAGCAAGATGCTGCTGAAGGTAAAATAGAATCAGCTGAAGAGGTACTCAAGGATATTCAATCGTGGTGAAATGGACGGCTCACGCCAAAGCCCAACTTCGCCATATTCATGATTACATTGCCCAAGATTCTCCACTCTACGCTAAGCGCGTCAGTGAAGAACTGGTGCGAAAAACCATTGGCCTGGATGAATTGCCCCACAAAGGACACAAAGTATCAGAATTAAATGAAGATGCCGTGCGAGAACTCAGGCTTTACTCTTACCGAGTCATGTACGAAATCAAATCTGACAACCTTATCGAAGTGCTGGCCGTGATTCATAAACGGCGGCATTTGGAGCCGGAAGAGATTCCGAGAGACCAGTAAAAAAGCCCCGCATCGCGGGGCTTTTATTTAGTCATTTAATTTGGAGTCTTTGTTATTTGACGCTGAGCAAAAGCAAGCTTCTTTTTCTCGACCTCACTAAGGAAGCTTTCTACAGGCTGATACAGCTCTAACACCTTTAAATAGTCTTTGTTACTCCAGGCTATTTGCACTTCACGTCGAATATGAGAAAGCTTAGTTTCTAACTCATATTGATCACATTCTTTTTCCCTGAAGTCTGACAAACGCTTGAAACTAAATCGATCATTTTGCAAAAAGTCTACAGCGTAAATTTCCAACCATGACGACAGACGAGAAATGCAGTTTATAAGAGAAACAGAGTCAGCAGCTTGAAACGCCTTATAACCTTCTTTTTCTGCCACTCCCCTTAATCTTAGAATTTCCCCCAAATTAAATGGCCGCTCTTTTCCGTCAAATAAAACATTCTTTTGGCCAACCTCAATACCAATCTCGTATGATCGATTTGCATCATACCGTACATCAACGAAAACCGTATCGCTTTCAAACCGAACATCGAACACCGTCGCAGAAACACAATGAAAACCGTAGTTCTCGACTAAATATGAAAATTCATCTTGAATTAGCTCAGGAAAATTTTTATCTATCATAATCACTCACATATCACCCCACCTTAGTTCGGAGGATGATATGCGCCTGAAGATAAATCAAACTTCCAGTCTCGCGACTCAAGCAATTGACGCTCCGCATTTAAGAAACCATCAGTGGAAATTTGCTTACCCGTTTTAGGGTCAAGATAAGAATCGAAGATAGGATCACCCTTATTCATTTGCTCTCTAAGGTAGCCAGAGTTTTGCTTCCAGTTCGCTTTAGGACTGCCCATGTTTGACAAGTTAAGCATAAAATCGCCATCTTTCCAACCATCAGGCGTAGTAGTACTTGGCTTATCCCACTTAAAGAGATTGAGTCCACCTAAATCGCCTCCACTCTTTGTCGCACCCCTTACTTCTTACTTCAGCCGCTTAAACAATTTTTCTATCAGCTCATTGCTATCTATGTCATTTGGTTCTAATGAAATCATCTGTGGATAGTCTTCATAGACAATCCGAATTTTATGAGCACCAATCTCAATAATCCAAATTCCCATATCTGGGGCGTCATTTTTATTGACAATTCTCCCTCCAATCAGCCCCATAAATTCATCAACATATTCGGGATATTCCTCCCAACTAACACATTCAGTTAACTCAAGGCACAGATTTCCAGAGTGCATCGTAGTCAAATTCAATACATCAGTTTGCATTTCTAAAAACCAAGATCTGCCCCACCGGGACGTGCGGCTGAATCGATAATATTGTCCCACGATTTTCCAGATGCCCTAAGCTGATTAATTAACGGCCCAAGAGGATCTCCATATTTTTCCATGTTTCTCTGTTCGAACTGCCGAACTTTATCTGCCGGACTAAACTCCCGATATTTTTATTTTAGTACATTTCGTTCAGCATGAAGCATTCGAGCAACTGACTCCACATCAGTCCCAGCAGCCCTTGCATTCAAGCCAAGGTCTTTTAAATCACTTACTTCGTCCACATATTGCTGGCGGATTTTCGGTAAGTTCTTTGTGGCAGCTAATCGCGTACGATAGTTTCAATCTCCTTTATTATCGATCTGGCTTTTATTACAGCAACCTTATCTAAGGTAGATTCATGACCAGTAATATGCTTATTCAAAATGGAAGCAATATTTTCGAGCAACTCCGTACTAGACGTCCAACTTACCTCGTACAATCGATGCTCTAAAATCCTTGGCAACTTTTCGTTTCCATTAGACCTTAGTAGTTTGATTAAACCCCCGACTTCGGCATAGATTTCTTCTGGTGTCATATTCACAATTCGATTCAGTCCGGCATGTGGAACCAATCAAGTTTTACGTTACTAGGGTTATTAGGTAATACCTCAATACCTCCGCCTGTATTAGCAGGACTATTGTAGATAGCAGGTGCTGGTCGCGTCGTAAAAGGCCCCTCAATCCTTCCTTTAACAATCCAGTCTGGACTACCTGTATTTTCCGCTGGCAACCCAAATTTCTTTGCGTAGTCGGGTGTCGTCAATGGATTATCAGCAGCCCATTGTTTTCCCTTAACAAGGTTCCCCTCCCAGCCAATGGCATCATCGGCAAATGTTCCCTGACGAAATACATCTCCACTCTTTGTAGCACCTATCTCGTCAGATCTGCATCGTCGTCATTGTGAAGATCAATATACTTATCGCTTCCATACTGATGATTCATTATTCGGACAGCATCATCAATATCAATTGCTTCTATTTCGACGCGGACTCCAAAGCACTGTTTCTCCTCATCAAAGACAATGGCCTTAAATAGCTTTCGTTGCTTTTCAACCAATTGAAATACCTATTTTACTGGAACGGTTTAAGACAAGCACCACTATCGCAGAATCCCCCGATTGTAGTACCCGGTCCATTGAGGAGGTCAGAAATTTCTGAGGATTTCATCTTAGTTATGTCATGCACTTTTACGCCTGGAATATTACCAAATCTCGCAACATCTGCTTTGAACATTCCGGCATCTGGAATCATCTGATTAGGACTACCATGAGCACCGCTGATTATATTGACATCACCCTTGTACAGTCCGCTATTCACATACGGGGCAATATCATTTTGACTAATTTTCCCCGTAGAGGTAACTACCGTACCACCTGCACTATTAGGCGAAGATGAAAGTACACCGCCATGCTTGCTCAACCCTCTACTCTTTGTAACATCAAGGCACCCTGACAAACAGCTCGAACTAAATCGTCAGTTTCTTTAACGCGGTCAATAACTTAAAGAGCATACTTCCCAAACTTCGGGACATTCTAACAAATTGATGACCCAGATGCACCTTCAGAGTTAACATGCTGTTTGTTTTTTGATCACAACATAGCTTGATAAGGTGAGATCGTTGAAATTTAGAAACAACGTTGAGAGCGGAATTTGAATGGTTTTTTTCATTAGCCGCCTGTGCCGGGGCGCGAAGCGCCCCAGCCAAAGCCGCAACAAAGCGGCTAAGGAAAGGAAGGTTATTATTTCTCGATTAGGTGCATGTAATCGCGCTTGATCAGCTTGACATAACCTTGCCAGTTATCTAATCGCTCCCATGCTTCAACCGCATCGCGATAGTTGGCAGGTAAGAATTCCATGCGATTGAGGACAAAGGCTACGGCGATTTGCTCACCTGTACTCGCGCCGGTTGTACCTGTGTGCTGCAGATCATTGGCAACATTGATGATTTTTTCGATTTCCCATTTCATAATTTGACCCTTTGATTGAGTGACTGTTGATTGCCACTTCTTCGTCGCATCGCGCGCAGGGCTGTCAAGGGCGGCGCGTTTTCTTGCGCCGTTTATTTACCCTTGATAGTCTGAGCACGGTGCTACGATGAATGGCAAACAGCAGACACGGTCTTTCCGACTGCCACGGAGCAATTTGTTTTTTATGTTTTTCTACCACTACAACATCCGACGCCAATGCGCACCATGGGACACCGCTGAAGGTTATTTAAAACTCAGGGGTTTGGCACCACCACAAGCTAAACAACAAAGGGCAGGCGCATTGGTGGGCGGGGGAGGAGCGGGAGAGGTAGAGTAGCCGCAAGTGATGGCAGGACTGGCGCTGGGCTTGCGTTTTTTTGCAAGCCCTGTGACAGGCCAATGCCAGCGCGCAGCAGCCACCGAATTTGCCTGTGAACGAAACCACTGCTCTACCCGACTACTACTGAATTTGTAATGGAATGACGAGCCATAAAACTCAAACAGTGGGATGATTTCGATGACTGCCACGGTGTGAGCGTGGCATTTGGGTTGCCGCGTAGCAAGCAAGCCCTGTGACACGCGGGTTAATCGTCTGAATCTGCATGCTCTTCGACTTCTTCAGCAGCTAAGGCAGAAAGTAATGCCTCTCCATCAACTTCATCTTGATCCACTGTGTTTTTTGTTCTTTCCAACTTCGCCGGATGGGTTGCTGTGTGAATATCTTTGAGTTTACGAATAGACACCTGAGTGTAGATTTGCGTTGTCTCTAGGCTAACATGTCCCAGCATAGCTTGAATGAAACGTACATCTGCTCCATTTTCTAACATCAACGTTGCCATCGTATGACGAAACAAATGGCAACTCCCCCGCTTGCCAATGTCAGCGGCATCAACATATTCCCGCACCATTTGCGTTAATCGATTAGGGGTAAAGGCTTCACTCAAATTAGTCAGAAACAAAACACCTTCATCATCGGGCATGGTCAGTTCCGGCCGAACTTCGTTTTGATATTTTGCAATCCAACTTAATGCACGATCACCAATGGGTATCATTCGATCTTTTTTTCCTTTTCCCTGCCTAACCATCAAGGTACCTCGATCCGTATCAATATCGAAGAGCTTGATATTAACCAGCTCCATTCGACGTATGCCTGTTGAGTACAACGTTTCCAGTATGGCTCGATCTCTAATACCCAAGGGATTATTTATATTGGGTTGGTTAATGATTTTCTCTGACTCATCAATGGTTAAAATATGTTTGGGTAATCGTCGTTCCAACCGTAGCATTTCAATGTCGCTGGCAGGATTGTAAAGAATATAGTTTTGTTGGGCCAACCATTTGAACCAGGCGCGAATAGGCACTACACGCACATGTTGACTTCGGGTTGATAAGGGTTCACCGTCACGAATTTTCCGATACATAAACAAGTAACGTTGATAACGTTCAATAATCGGTTTGGTAATATCCGGTGGTTTGATTAATCCACGTTCATCACACCATTGAATAAAGTAACGCAAATAGACTTCTCGGTTTTCAATGGTTTTTGGGGAGTAGTTTTTTTCAGCTTGCCAGCGTAAGAACCGTTGCATGTAGTTGTAGAGACTTTCTGGGTCGTTGGGATCACCAATAGGTGGTCGTGGGGTTTTACTGCCTTTCTTCGCCACCGTTACACGTCCATTGAGGCTGTATGACTATGGTACGATTCAGCAACCATTTTTTCTACTGGAACAGTGCTATTTTTGATAGATTCGTTGTTTATGGCGTTTAAACCTTTATTTATAATGGTTTCCGTATTGTGACCACCTACCGACACCCCGCCGACTTGAGGCCGACTTGCTACCGCCTTGTCTTCATTGACCCCCGACTTCTTTTCATCACAGTCATTCTTTTTTTTCAGTTTGTCGGTATCAATCAACCCCATGAGAAAGGTTTCGCCATTTTTTCCTTTACCGTCATACAATAATTCATAGACAAACGATTGCCCACGACCACCTCGATGTATGAGTAGATATTCCATGTCTTCCAATCGGCGTAAATGCACCTTGAGTTGAGTATTACCCCAACCCGTAATATCGCGAATAGCTTTACGGCTGAAACGAAAGTCAGTTTGTTCAATCTTGAGTTGTTGACTTTGATCATCTACCCATGTTTTTACCAGTTGTAATAACTTGCGACTTTGCGGCGGTAACTCATCCAATGTGCGACCCAATACATCATTGGCTAAACGATTGGCGACTTCAATATCTTCCCGCGTGACTTCGATGTAACTGATCTGTTTATTGTTGTGATGGATGGTTTTTACGGTTCGCTGATATTGATGTAAAAACGTGATCGTTCGGATTAAGGTTAAGTATTTCATGTGATCACGACGGGTTCGGGTTTTGTCATCAAGGAACGTCAGTTCATTCGCAAAAGGGTTTACCACTAACAACGGACGTAATAAACGCTGTGCATTGCGATGTAAATGAATAATGTCTTTTTTATCTTCTTCGGCTAACAAACCTTCTAATGTTTGTCGTTCGCGTTGCATGGTATGAATAGCCGCCGTTTGTTCACGGGTTTCGTTCACGGTCAGTACGAGACAACGATTTAACAATTCATCATCTATATCAATGGCCGTTGTCGTCAAAAATAACATCACCGGCCCTTCCACACTGTATTCTTGTGTGGTTAAGTTGCCTGTTGTTGGGTCTTTTCCTGTCGAAGCAATGGTGATTTTGCCTTCACTTTGCAACAATTTAAGTGCATAACTGGCATTTTCTGCCCCTTCTTCTTCGGCAATCGCCAGTATTTTATGTTTGAGATTGGTCTCACCCATGTAAAACAGGCTTTGTCCGGTCATTGCCGAATATTCCACTTTTTCTTCTTCTGGCATCATGGCTAACACGGCATCCATCAATGAACTTTTGCCAGCGGCACTGGATGATTGAATGATGACTGCCAAGGGTTTATCAAGTTTCCTTGAAACACCAGCCAAATAGCCAACCAGTTTATTGGTTTCTTCACCGATGACACCCGCGAGATTAAAATCTTCAAGAATGCGGCTAAGGAGTGAAGGGGCTTTGAGTAATTCGAGAGCCGCTTTCTGGTCTTCATCACTGAGAGTGATTTTTTTATCCTCTGGTTCCAGTGCCTGTTTAATTTGTTTTTCTTGCAACTCTTCCAACTTTACCAGAACTTTGCCCAAGTCTTTTTTAATGGCGTCGTCTTTCAATCCCAGCTCGATACTGGCTTGTTTGACATAAGCCGCACGATGACGGGCGCTGTATATATCCAAGGTATCTACATAAAATAACTCGTTACGACTAACCAAGACATTGATTTTCAGTTGATCATAACTCATGTTTTTTTGTAGACCACGAATACGGTAACGACGATCACCTAAAGTCATTACGGTTTCGTGTTCGTTAACTTCCGCATCAATGGTTTTTGCCGATTCTGGCATGGGTGACGCAATATGGGTTTCTGGAATCGTGATGTCTGGAATTTCAGGTGTTACAGGAATAGTTTTTTGTGTTTTTTCCTTAGCTGCTGCTTCATCGACAATTAACGGTGTCACTTCGTCAGTTTCAATCACGGTGGTAATAACAGGGATAGGTTTATTATCAATACTCATAAACTCGGCTTTACGAATCACTAACCCCAGATTTTTCTGAGCAGGCTTAACTTGCTGCGCATACTCATTAACATCCATGCCCTTAGGCAACAAGATACGAAAACATTCTATGCCTTCAACTTGGAGTTTTTCCGCCAATTGTTCAGCCGCTTTGTTACCGGCTTCATCACGATCATAAGCAATCAATACGCGTTGAATGTCATACTCTTTAAAAGCAGCTAAGTGAGAGGCGGTAAAACCACTGGTACCGTAACTTGACGTTACATTACGAAAACCATGTACCCAGAAAGTCATGGCATCGATTAAGGCTTCGCATAATATAATTTCGCGACTCGCCTTTAGTGCTTCAATATTCCAAACACCTTCATGGCTGCCCGGCAAATACAAATGCTGAACCGTACCTTTACGCAATCGTTGACCCAATATTTTACGACCATAAACTTCACTGATCACGCCATGTTCATCCATAATCGGAATCACTAACGAACCATTGAAATGCTCATGACCAGAATCACGTAAAATACCGATGTCCTGCAATTTCCCTCTGAGTTCCGCACCGGACTTTCGGTTTTTCTCTGGCAAGCGATAACCCAAGGTGCGGTTGGCAAAACCCAATTTGAAACGATCAATCAATTCAGGGTGTTCCAGCCCACGCGAACGTAAATATTCCAAGACTTCAGGTGATTGCTTTAAGGTTTCATGGTAATAATCGATGACTTGACGCAAGGCGGTTTGGTTATCAACATTGGCGGCTAAGGGTGGCGTGAGTTTGGTGGTGGTATTTTTACTTGGTGCTTTGCCGGTAGTTTCCGCAATCAGTCCCAAGTCTTTTTGTAGAATCTCACAGGCAAATCGAAAACTCAGCCCTTGAGTTTGCATGACCCAATCAATCACAGAACCGCCTTTTTGACAGGCACCCATGCAGTGCCAGAGATTGGTTTTAGGTGTGATTACCAAACTAGCCGTTTTATCATCATGGAATGGGCAGTTGAGAATATAGTCCTTGCCGTGTTTTTTTAGTTGATGACCTTGGGATTCCACTAGGCGTACCAATGAAACTTCGCGTTTTAAGCGATTAAGCTCATTCTCCGGTATTCGTGCCATATCTGCGATTTCTCCTATAATCCTGTCAAGGTTTAAGTTGACTCCTAATAGGACTTAAACTTATACTTATAAAGACTATACGTCAAGTCGTTTCTGGAACATACCATATACTTTGGAGATCATCATATGAATTTGGATTTACTACTCATCATGCAGAACGAAGATTTCCGTAAGACATTTGGGGTTCGCCTAAAAAACCTACGAAAACAGAAACATTGGTCGCAAAAGGAATTAGCCGCTAAAGTAGACATTCGCTTTCAACAGTTGAATAAATACGAAAGTGGTCTAAATTTGCCACCAGCCGAAATGTTGATTAAGTTAGCTGACGTTTTGGGAGCAACTGTTGACTTCTTGCTTACTGGTAACCCTGCCGAGGATATGCCATTGAGTAATGCAAGGCTATTTAAGCGATTCAAGGCCGTTGAGAATTTTGACGGAGCCGATCAAGAAACCGTGATTAGTTTGATCGATGCGATGATCGCCAAACAACAAATGCTAACAACTCTTGTTTCATTGGACGATCAAACCACTAATCGCTAAACCAATTTTGGAGACACATCATGCAAGCAGCTAAACAGGAAGCACTTAACACCATTGGCCAACTGCCGGAAGATGCCGATATGGATGAGATTATGTACCGGCTTTATGTATTAGACAAAGTCAGAAAAGGCCAAGAAGCAGTAGAACAAGGAAAAACAGTGACTAGCGAAGAACTTAAACGAGAAATCGATTCATGGTAATTTGGTCTGAACCAGCCAAAGCTGATTTACGTTCTATCCATGATTTTATTGCTCACGACTCACGTCATTATGCCAAGAAGGTAACTCAAGAAATTCGGGAGAAAACGGATATTTTGGACGACTTTCCCAACAGAGGAAAAAAAGTACCTGAACTGGATGATGAAAATATAAAAGAAATACCGCTTTATTCATATCGGATTATTTATGAAATTAACCAGCAGAATATTTCTGTTCTGGCTGTAGTGCATAAACGTAGGGATTTGATGGCTGAAGATATTCCGAGGGAACTATGACAAAGCCCCGTATTTTCGGGGCTTTCAACAGTTAATCTTCTTCATTTGAGATAAGCTTTACTACTTTTCCGATACCAATAGTTTTTCCTTCCCACAAGGAAATTTCTGTTCCTACTTGAAGGTGCTGAAATGCAATATTTGGGTTAAGAAATTTAATGGGAATATCGTACTCTTTACCAAGCTCAAACAAAATATCACTTAAAACGAATCTACAATCATAACCATCGCTACCAACCATGACAGGGCAGCCATATCGTTCACCACTGATTGGAGATTTTCTACCTCCTTCATCGGTAGTAAGGAAACGAACATGGATTATTGCCTCTGGTTTCATCATTGCTATGGTACTGCCATTGATTTAAGAACTTCAGGCGTTAAGCCTTTAAGTGAATTATTCGGAATAACATAAGCGGGGATTCCCCCGTCAACGCTAACAGGCGATGGCAAAGAAGAAGTTGGAACTTTCGTTTTAATTGTTGTATAAGGCTGATCCCCGAACGCCTTAACTGCCTGCTTTGCGTAATCAGATGCATGTTCAGCTGAGCTCGTAAAATATTTTCCTTCCGCTGAACCACGATTAATTAGCTGTCCAGTTTTTTGAATATCTGCTAGCTCGCCAGGCCCAACTGCTCGGTAGACAGTAGTCGTTCCCCCCTTTGTAACATTACCTAGAAAATTCGGCGCCGCATCATCCAAAAGGTTAGGAGCGCCATCCAACTTCCCACCATTTTTCCACAAACTAAATGCCGCTGCCCCGCGTTCAAACACGGCACCTCCGGCAGCCCCAATTGCGAAGTCAGTGCCAATAGCGCCAAAGTCAAATATATCCTCGCCCGACAACCCTCTTATCGCCGCTCCGACCACAACATTTCCGATGCCTGCAGCGCCAGCAGCACAATACACGGCTACACCCGGCACAGCACAAACACCAAAGTGTCCACTCGGATCTGTATATTTCACCGGATTATTGTAAGCATATGAATAACGATTCAGCGCCTGAGGATTA
>DRLZ01000173.1 GCA_011322755.1 Crenotrichaceae bacterium | reverse complement strand
TAGCATTTGTATTTATTGAGTTAGAGATAAATGAGTCGTTAATGTTTTGAATTGCCCGATTGTTTGCCCGATTGATGGCGCGAATGTTTGCAGAAAGTCTGACAATCTGAATTGGGCATCAGTGATTTCTTCGTTCGTTTTAGTGCTGATAAAAATAGCAACAGAATGACTATTTTGACCAAGAATACGATGTTTTACGGCAATCATTTTCGCTTTGATATCATTGCTCAGAAACTGACCAATGACCCAGTTAAACTGCCACACCAAGCGGTACTGGTCTGATGCGATCAGGCTTTCACGCACCTCGATTGTGGAAGTGAGTGCAAAATCAGGGCGACGCAAGGTTTCTGAGATAAGATGCCAGTTGGACTGAGCATCTGGAAGCAACGAATTTTGCCCGTTTACCAGTTCATGTCCCTGTGATTCATGCGGATAGAAAATCATGGTTAATTGTACCTGACCCAGTTGATTTTGGTAGACCGAGGATAAGGTCAGGGCATGCCCGGTATATCCGGGTTGCCAATCATCTGCATCATTGATACGCCACCAAGGGGATTGCGACTGGGGGAGGGTAATTGATTCAAGGTTGATTTGTTGTTGTGATTGCTGATTAAGTCGATATGCGCAAACAGGACCGAGAGAACAGGTGAGTAACGCCAGGATGGAAACCACAATTGTTCGTCTGATGATATCCTGATAATCCCGTGAGGATGAGTCGGAGCCAGGATTCTGATGTGTATTGCTGTGATTGTCTTCAACTGATTGGTATTGATCCTGAAACAGTGAACCAACCCACATCATGATTGTGATGACAATGCCGAAAAATAGCCAGCCATAGACAAAGTGATCAACGCCTGTTGCCAGTTTCATGTTACTAAAGTGTCCGATCAAAACAATCAAATAAGCACGCAGACTATTGGCAATAATTGGAGTGAAAATCGATACGGCTGTAAATATCAATCGCTTATAAAGGCTCGAATAACAAAAGTAGGCAAACAGAACACCAACAGTGATTGATGCAATGAGATAACGGACGCCACTGCATGCTTCAGCCACAGACCACTGCCCGGTAGGCAGCATGAAGAATAATCCGTTTCTGTAGACAGGGAGGCCAGTCAGCCGCAGCAGAACGACCGTAAAGTCAGCAGTAAAATTCATCATTGGCTGGAGGAGAAAATCGCCGAATGGAACCGCCAGGTACAAAAAAAATAATGGAAACATCAATTTTTTGCAGATCTCTTTTCCGAGCAATGTCCAGGTGAAGAGAAGAATGAGTGAGATGAACGCAAATTGCTGAATGCCGATCAAACCGCCCAGGTTGGCAATCAACCAGATCAGAGACAGTATGAACAATGCAATAATTGCTTTTGGTGTTGGTTCTGGGGCGCTACGGATAATTGAGTCTTTTAATAGCCATATGATCCAGAGGCTGACAGGAAAAATAACAAAACCATGGGTATATGTTCCAATATGCCACCAGGTGCTCACCATCGAAAACAGAGTTTGCCAGTAAATGATCGACAATAAGAGGAAACTCACGACAAGATATGGAAGCAGTGATTTCCATAACATGTTGGTGGTGTTTGAAGAAAGCGTTTGTGTCACAGCGGGTAGAGAGTGGCTGTTCGAATTTTCATTCTGTGCATACGTTGGTTGCGGATAAGCTGTATTAATTCTAACTGAACAAATGAACAATCTTGTTATCTGATGTGTGTTGGTAAAATAGTTTTTTGAATCAGAAGAGCCGGGCAAGTCCGCCAGACAGGCATGATAAACATTATTTTTTCTGAGATTACGGGGTTGTAAAGCAGATACTCCTGTTTTGATATACTACTGTAGAATCAACTGTAGAGCTGCACCATATCATATGAGGATGTAATGAATAAAATGAAAACCCTTGTTTTTTTAATGATTGGCCTGATGTCCGGGATATCCTGGGTACATGCAGGTAGCAACGATGCTGTTCAACAGTTAAATGCTTTTATTCATAATACACAAACGCTGAAAGCAAATTTTAGTCAAATCTTGCTTACCAAAACCATGGCTTCGGATAGCAAGCCAAAATCAGGACTGTTTTATTTGTCACGCCCTGGCTTATTTCGCTGGAGTTATCTAAAACCCTATCAACAGGAAATTGTATCGAATGGCAAAAAGGTCTGGTTTTACGATGTTGATCTTGAGCAGGTTACTGTAAAGACTGTTACAAATGCGTTATCAATGGGGCCAGCTTTGCTGTTAAGTGGTAAAAGCGAAATTACAGATCGCTTTACACTGGAGCAACAACCCGTTGTTAACGGTGTTGCATGGTTGAAGCTGGTACCTAAAGAAAAAATAGCTGGCTTTCAGTCGATTCGTGTCGGTCTGAAAAACAATGTGATGACCGATATGCTCATGGAAGATGATTTCGATCAGGTGACCCGAATTAGCTTTTCAGAAATCGTTACCAATCCCCAGCTAAAGCCAGAGCTCTTTGAATTACAAATTCCAGATGGTGTCGACGTCATAGAAGATTGAGATGACAATGAATCAGGTCAGTCCTTTGGCCGAGCGCATGCGACCCGAAACGCTGGAAGGATTTTTTGGGCAAAAACACTTGCTAGTCTCCGGCAAGCCTTTGTATGAGGCAATTCAACATGGTGCGCTGCATTCAATGGTTTTTTGGGGGCCGCCGGGAACAGGTAAAACCACACTGGCACGCGTGATCGCACATCAGTCAGACTCACAATTTATTCCAATTTCAGCAGTATTAGCCGGGGTTAAGGAAATCAGGGCTGCTGTAGTCAGTGCCCAGCAACATCGTGAGCAGACCAATGGTAGTAGTATTGTGTTTGTCGATGAAGTACATCGCTTCAATAAAGCACAGCAGGATGCTTTTTTGCCTTTTGTCGAAGATGGTACGTTTTATTTTATCGGAGCGACAACTGAAAACCCATCATTTGAAGTCAATAATGCATTGTTATCACGTGCCAGGGTATATGTTCTCAAATCATTGACTGAAGACGATTTGCTGGAGTTGATTGATCATCTCATGTCAGTCGAATACGATCAGGTGGATTTCCCGGAACAGTTACGCAAACAATTTACCACCCAGGCAGATGGTGACGCACGTCGGCTGTTAAATCAAATCGAGCTGGCAATCCAGTTGGCAATAGAGGCTGATGCGGATCAAATAACGATTACCCAAAGCATTGCCGATGCTGTTTTTGAAGGTGGAGTCAGGCGTTTTGATAAAGGCGGGGATGAATTCTATAACCAGATTTCAGCACTGCATAAATCCATTCGGGGCAGCGCACCGGATGCATCACTGTACTGGATGTGTCGTATGCTCGATGGTGGCTGTGATCCTCATTATATTGCCCGCAGACTGATCCGTATTGCGAGTGAGGACATTGGTAATGCAGATCCCCGTGCGTTGACGTTGACGCTGGATGCGGCACAAGTACAGGAACGACTGGGTAGCCCCGAAGGTGAGTTGGCGCTTGCCCAGGCAGTCACTTATCTGGCTGTGGCACCGAAAAGCAATGCTGTCTATCGTGCATTCCAGGCAGCAAGCCAGGATGCGGAAAATACAGGCAGTCTGCAAGTGCCCATCCATTTACGTAATGCACCAACACGGCTAATGAAGGAGAAGGGGTATGGCAAACAGTATCGCTATGCGCATGATGAACCCGATGCTTATGCCGCAGGAGAACAGTATTTTCCGGAAGAACTGGCGGCTCAACAGTATTATCGCCCGGTACAACGTGGTTTGGAGATCAGGATCAGTGAGAAATTACAAAGACTGGCTGCACTTGATGCAAAACACAACAAGTTTGAAAAATCCGGGTAGTCTGGTAACTTGCATGATGCTCAAATGTAAACCAGAAGGCTGTCAATTAAATCATGGACTCAAACAACAGTAATTCAACACAACAAGCGCACATGTTGGCGTTTATGCTGAAGCGATTCAAAACCTGGGTAATCTATTGCAAAGTTTAAATCAGAATTGATTTACAGACTGATCGGAACTTATGTTTGCACGTTTAATCGAAATCGAGTGACCCACAATAGAGTTTGAGAGAAAAGTGTGAATAAAACGTTGCAGAATGGATTGTTAACAGAACGTCAGCAGCGCGAGCTTGACTACCACAGTGAGCATGCGAAAAAGAACCGTTACATGCTTGCGGAGCTTTTTTCTTATGATGTTATTTATCAAACAAAAAAAACCAGGCGTTGGTGGAATGCTTATTGGTCAATGTACTGGTTTCTGATCCACCAAAATATCAATAAGAAAAATGTTCTGGTCGTTGGTTGCGGGTTTGGAGAAGATGCCTTGCGTTTGGCGAAGCTTGGAGCCAATGTCTACGCTTTTGATTTGTGTCCAGAGTCTTTGAGTATTGCAACCCAACTCGCCAGCAGGGAAAAACTGGACATCAAGTTTGATCGAATGGCAGCAGAAAAACTCTCGTATGACTCAGGTTTTTTTGATCTGGTGCTGGCAAGAGATATCTTGCATCATGTTGATATTCCAAAAGCAATGAATGAAATCGCACGTGTTGCAAAACATGAGGCATTGTTTGTATACAATGAAGTGTATTCTCATTCATTCACTGAAAAAATCAGACGCTCAGCATTCGTGGAAAAAAAGTTATACCCACTTCTGGAGAGTTTTGTCTACGATAATAGAAATCCGTACATTACTGAAGATGAACGCAAATTAACTGAAAGTGATTGTGATACCATCAACCAATCGCTGGTCGGAGTAGACTTTCAACAGTACTTTTATTTTATTGTGAACAGAGTGATCCCCGAAAAATACGATGTTCTCAACAAAACAGACAGGGCGATATTATTCGTTTGCCATCATCTTGGCCGCTACATGGCAGGAAGGGTGATTCGGGCAGGATTAATTCGCAAACCTGCTTGAGAGTTGCGGTCGGAGTTTTGATAGATGTCGTCGTTATCGCAGTGTTGTCACGTGGATATTCATGGCCTCGATAACCAACTGGTCGTGGCAGTATTCAAATTTTTTGTTTCCGATTGACCAAGATCAATCGGAAATCGATCTGTTTCTGTTACACTTCCCGGAGCTTACACGACACATTCAGCACCTAAACTCTCACTCACTCTTCTTGTGAAGGCTTTGTCAGCGCTGTCAGCAATACGACTGGGGTTCTGACGTGGTTTTTTTAATGAGTTCTGGCTCCGTTATGGTTGTCGGGATTTTTTCACAAATGCTGGGTTGTAGTCGATCGTTGCTTGATTTCTCAATAACTCTACATTGATAATGGGAGAGCTGATACATCGGTTGGTTACATTTAGACCGATGCGTATATTAGCCTGCTTTTTCGTGAGTGTATTGCTGGATTGCAATTTTTGGCGGTGACAATCGTTGCCGTATGTGTCTGTTCATCGTACTTTGTCAGTTGGAAAATAACTGCAATAGTAAAGATATGTTGTATCGATCTATCAGGAGACAAAAACCATGAGTCATTTTCTCGATCGCTTGAAGTTTTTCAAAAAAACTCAGAGCACTTTTTCTGATGGTCACGGAATAGTGACTAACGAAGATCGTCAATGGGAGGATGGTTATCGCAATCGCTGGCGTTTCGATAAAGTGGTGCGTTCCACTCATGGTGTGAACTGCACAGGCGGGTGTTCCTGGAATATTCATGTAAAAAATGGTTTGGTCGCTTTCGAAATGCAAGCAACTGATTATCCGCGTACACGACCTGATATGCCTAATCATGAGCCTAGAGGTTGTCCACGTGGTGCGAGTTACTCCTGGTATCTGTACAGTCCGCACCGAATTAAACACCCATTGATACGTGAGCGTCTGGTGAGTTTATACCGGGACGAGCGTGCTCAAGGAAAAGACCCTGTTGAAGCCTGGTCTGCGATTCAGGCAGATTCTGAAAAACGCAAGCAATACACAGCTGTACGCGGACTCGGTGGTTTCGTACGTACCGACTGGGATGAAATCACTGAAATTATTGCCGCCGCCAATATTTATACAATCAAAACTCATGGTCCTGATCGGATCGCTGGATTTTCGCCGATTCCTGCCATGTCGATGATTAGTTACGCATCAGGCGCCCGTTACCTGTCGATGATTGGCGGAGCCTGTTTATCATTTTACGATTGGTATTGCGATCTTCCACCGGCATCACCACAAACCTGGGGTGAGCAGACAGATGTTCCGGAGGCGGCTGACTGGTATAACTCGGGTTATATCATTGTCGCAGGTGCCAACTTGCCGATGACCCGAACCCCGGATGCCCATTTTTTTACCGAGGTGCGTTATAAAGGCACCAAGGTGGTTGCGGTTGCTCCTGATTATGCTGAATACGTAAAATTTGCAGATTTGTGGATGCCCGCCAAACAGGGAACAGACGCGGCCTTGTTTATGGCAATGGGGCATGTTGCCTTGAAAGAATTTTATGTTGATAAGCAAATTCCTTATTTTCAGGAATATGCGCGCACCTATACTGACATGCCGATGCTGGTGATGCTTGAACAACATGATAAAGCGTATGCTGCAGGCAGGCTGTTGCGTGCTTCTGATCTGGACGATTCACTTGGACAAACCAATAACCCGGAATGGAAAACAGTTGTTCTGGATGAAAAAACCGGTGATCTTGTCGTTCCGAATGGCTCGATTGGTTTTCGCTGGGGTGAAAAAGGCAAATGGAACTTGCTACCCAAAAATGCAGCAGATAAAAAGAAATTCAAGTCGCGTTTGTCGCTGGTTTTTGATAAGGATGATTTGGTTGATGTGTTGTTTCCCGCATTTGAAACCGGTGTTGATCAAGGAATGCAGCGTAAGGTTCCTGTGAAAAAAATTCAGGTTGAAGGCAAAGAAGTCCTGGTTGCGACTGTGTTTGATCTGCAGCTTGCTCAATATGGCGTCGATCGCGGATTTGGTGGCGAATGCGCAACTGGCTATGATGATGTGGATACGCCTTATACCCCTGCCTGGGCAGAGAAAATCACCGGTGTGAAGCAGGCAGATATTATCCGCACCGGACGTGAATTTGCCGATAACGCAGCGAAGACGAAAGGTCGTTCCATGGTGATTCTGGGTGCTGGAATCAATCATTGGTATCACTGTGACATGAATTACAGATCGATCATGAACATGTTGCACATGTGCGGTTGTGTAGGGCAAAGCGGTGGCGGCTGGGCGCATTACGTTGGTCAGGAAAAGCTGCGACCACAAGCGGGTTGGGCGCCGATTGCATTTGGACTGGATTGGCAGCGACCACCGCGGCATATGAATGGCACCACATTCTTTTATTTCCATACCGACCAATGGCGTTATGAAAAACTGGATGCTGACAGCCTGCTGGCGAAAACAGCTTCGGACAAATACAAAGGGCATAACCTGGCTGATTATAATGTGGTCTCACAGCGACTTGGCTGGTTGCCGTCCGCGCCACATTTTAACCGCAATCCGATTCAAATCTGTAAGGATGCAGAAGCAGCCGGCGCCAAAGACGAAGCGGCAGTTGGTCAATACGTTGTCGAGGAACTGAAAAAAGGCTCGCTGGCCTTCGCTTCAGAAGATATTGATGCACCTGAGAATCATCCGCGCAACCTGTTTGTGTGGCGAGCTAATTTGATTGGTTCCAGCGCCAAAGGGCACGAATATTTTCTCAAGCACTTGCTTGGCGCCCAGAATGGTGTAATGCAAGATGTTTTACCTGAAGCTGAAGGTCAGGAAATCAAATGGCATGCACAAGCGCCGATAGCCAAGCTGGATTTGATGGTGGATATCAATTTCCGCCTGAATTCTACCGGAGCGTATTCCGATATCATCCTTCCAACTGCAACATGGTATGAAAAGAATGATTTGAATACCACTGATATGCATCCGTTTATCCATCCACTTACAGAAGCAGTGGATCCGGGATGGGAATCCAAATCGGATTGGCAGATATTCAAAACTATCGCCCGGCGTTTTTCAGAATTAGCTGAGACTCATCTACCTG
>DRLZ01000172.1 GCA_011322755.1 Crenotrichaceae bacterium | reverse complement strand
GGTAGTGCTGCTGCATTTTACTGGTATGGTACAGGGATTCCTCAATTTGCTGACAAACTGCTAGCGATTGAGGAAGCAGTTATTTTGCCTCAGCATCCAGCTGCAACCTATCAACAAATCACTGTTGTTCAGAGCTATCTTGATGATTTGCACACTGTTATCCGGAATGGACAGTCTATTCTTCCCCTGCAAGTTGAAGAGCTGGATGAGAATGGTCAGGAAGTACAGGATATTTTACTGGGAGACGCCCGTTTTTTACAGGGCACTGTGCGTGATGGCAAGCCGTTGCATAACGACATTATGAGTATCCGTCCGGTAATTGTCAGTGTATTGAATCCTCAGGAACAAACTGTTTGCAACGCTCACACCTGCTATCAGGCAGAAAAATACAATTTTGTAACAAATACAACAACCAGAGCAATTATTGATCTTGATGATAAAACAGTGTTCTCGGTTACTCATTACCCTGATACGCAACCCGATATTAGTTTACGTTTGACTCGTATTGCGCAACAGATAGCATTGAATGCTCCTGAAATAAAAAAACAATTGAATGCCATACCCACAGTAAAGGATATGACAATGGCGAATGTTCGTGCTGCATTAAATAAGTCCCCATGTGACAATTCAGCACATTTGTGCGTTGCTCCAACTTTTGCTGATCATCAGAACCAGCAGGCATTATGGGCGATAGTAGACTTGACAGACCTTAAACTTGTTGCCGCGAAATGGACAGCCCTGGGTAAAACAACAATACCAGCAAGTATTTCCGAACGCAGTTTGCAAAATTGGGTGATCATGAAAAATTATTGCCAGAAAAATACAGTTCTGGAAAAAAACGGTTGGAAGTTAGACTATCGTTTGACTGGATCAGATGGTTTGGAAATCAGGAATGTTTTTTTCAACCGCAAAAGTGTCTTTCGTTCTGCAAAAACTGTTGACTGGCATGTCAGTTACAAACAGAAAAAAGGGGTCATCTTGGATACAGCCCAACAAACCTATATTGCTGGTAGGCAAGTAGAGTACGAGAAAGATGAAGATGGCAACTACTCTTTTGGGTATAACGATGCCATGGGTTGCCCCATGTTTTCCACTTCAGTCGTGCTGCCGTTTAACCAGCCACAGATTAGAGAGCTAACGGGCAACAATACTAACGAGGCAGGGTTTTCTCTAACCCAGGATTTTCGAAATCCAAAATGGCCGATGGCATGCAATTATCGTTATGAAAATCGGTTTGAATTTTACGATGACGGATCCTTTCGTGTTGTCAGTGTCAATATCGGACGTGGTTGTGGTGATAACGCGATCTATCGTCCTGTCATGCGTGTAGACATGGCAATCGATGAGGAAGAGGTGTTTTATCAATACAATCAAAAGCAATGGGATTTATGGACACAAGAACAACACAATTTTCAGAGCAAAAGGTCAAGCTATTACCAAAATCAATATCGATATAAACTGACGGCTAAAAATAATGACCAGAATGGTTATTACATAGAACCCGAGCGCAACCAATCCAAGGTTTTAGGTCGAGATGACAATGCTGTAGTTTTTGTGACAGTGTTTAAGCCAGAAGAAGGGGATCAGGATCTACTCACACTTGGTTCGTGTTGTAACCTTAAACTGGATGGTGTTGAACGCTACCTGACGCCGGTTGAAAAAATCGATGGAAAGAATCTTGTGATTTGGTATGTTCCTCGAATACAAAATGAAACCTCACTAGGAAATGAATACTGCTGGGCTGATACAGCAATCGGTGACAACGGTAACCTCGAAGTTAAAGAGTGGCCATGCGAGGCCGGATTAAAGTTTACCCCTGTTTCCATTGATCAACCATAATGAATTCAAAATTAAAATTTTTTCCAATCATCTTGTCACTGTTAATTGTTAGTGGCTTGTTTGCAGTGATTGCATACAAAAAAAACAATAGTAAACAGAAAAATCCGGAACATATTTTTTTTACTGGTGAATTTGACAAGCAGAAAACGTGCAGGAGGTCACCGCGTTTTCTCCAGCGCTTACATATCCGGCAACCTATCGTAATCGATTTATCCCAACAACGTTTTACAGGGATTGTCTTCTATCATGGTCAGCGATTGGAGAAAACATTACACGCGAAGCGATGGGAAAAGTACGGCAGTTTTGGAACCTACTCGCTGGATGAACAGGGTAATCTTTATCTGGCCCCAATACCTCATATCAGCATTGGTTCAGATACATTTGAATGGCAAAAAAATATTTATCGGCTCGATTCTGTCACTGGTGATTTGTCAGTTGTTATGCATTTTGACGATGTATCTCCAAATCCGAAAAACCCTTACGGCATACAATCTCTAGTCTATGACTGTGACGACAAAACGCTCTGGGTTTCCGCAATTGACGAAACAGATTTTCAAACGCAAAAAGGTGTGATTTATCATATTGATCCTGAAACAAAACAAATCTTGCAGCGTGTTAGCGGGTTTGATGCACTAACAATTACTCTTTTGCATACAACCGAGGCCAAATATCTGTTAGCAGGTTCAGCAGTAGACGATGGGCTTTATGCTTACCTTATTGTTGATGGAAAAATATCTTCAAAACCGGTAAAACTTTTTGAATTATCCAAAGCAAACAATCACATACGAAAAATTAAAATACGTGGTAAAAACTATCTTGAACTACAAGCCATTCCTTTCTCGTATACCTTGATTGCTCAGACAACGAAACAATACCGTAATATCTTTAATGCGAAATGGGACACCTTGGTGTCTCAGTGGACAGTGGCACTAAAAAAGTAAAGATGTTCACATTTAGCCACATCAGGTATCAAAACCAGTTCAATGAGATCATGTGTTCCTGATTATGGCTTAGGCTAGGGAGTAGATAATATAAGTCGATAGCCAGTCGGTAATTTTTCATTTTTATTACCAGAGAACAATCGGTAAAGGTGACTTTTGTATTTGACTTCGAGACACTATAAATAACGATTATTCAATAATATATCGTAAGAAGTTGCGTTTTTACATCAACACGCGGTAAAATCACGGGAAGTAGTACTGTGGGGTTTAAATAAGTTTGTGTTACTCCGATTACTTTGATATAGGATAATGGCGCTTTTCTCAGGAGGGAAAATTATGAATAACAAATGTAACAAACGTAGCTGGGCAATAGCTTCGGCCGTTTTTACCGTAGGCTTGCTTAGTGGCTGTACTACAAATACTGTGCCGCCCACAAGTGCTGCACTCTCGCCGGTCAACTTGGAAGCTGGTGTGCGCTCAGGAACATTGGTTCCTAAAGCGGATGCTGTAGTGATGGTTCTGGATGGCTCGTCTTCAATGAGAAGTCCATATAATTTGCCAGCATTCAAATCGTCTTCTAAATTTATTGCAGAGAAGCAGATCGCAACCCTGTTTGCGAATACCATGCCTCAAGTAAATTTATCAAGCGAGCTGGTGTCGTTTGGTTTTGGTGCATGCCAGGGTTGGAAATCAGCAACCGTAAATTTACCCATGTCGTCTTTTAGTCAGTCTGCTTTAGCAGAGGCTATTGGCGCTATTCCATGTGCAAGTGGTGGAACGCCAATTCATAAAGGTTTGCTCGCCGCTGAAAATGATATTCGTAATGCCAGCGGGCGTGTCGCAATGATTGTTATGAGTGACGGTCTTTGCACAGATACAGATCCGGTTGTTTATGCGAAAGCCATGAAAGAAGAATTTGGCGACAAGTTATGTATACACACTGTCTGGACTGGTAATGACCCGGCTGGTAAGGCTGTAATGTCTGCGATTGCTGAAGCCAGTGGATGTGGTGTTGCGGTAACAGGTGATCAGGTTGCAGATGCAGGTGGAATGTCTGGATTTATTGCAAATGCTTTGTTTGAGCAAGGTCAGCCGCTTGATTCGGATGGTGATGGTGTTCCTGACGCCAGAGATAAATGCCCTGGTACGCCGCGCGGTGTAACTGTTGATGCGGATGGTTGTCCTTTGGATACTGATGGTGACGGTGTTCCCGATTACAAGGATAAATGTCCAAATACGCCGAAAGGTGCAATGGTCAATTCTCAAGGTTGCTGGAGTCTGGGCAGTGTCAATAATGTAAATTTTGATTTTGATAGCGCAACGATTCGATCGGATGCTTATCCAGAATTGAATAATATTGTTAATATTCTCAGGACTAATCCGAATATGCATGTCACTCTGGAAGGTCATACTGATAGCATTGGTTCAGAGCGTTATAATCTTGGATTATCACAACGCCGTGCCAGAGCAGTAATGAATTATCTGGTTCGTAAAAATATTGCTGCAAGTCGTTTAAGTTCTGTTGGTTACGGCGAAAGTCGTCCGATTGAAAGCAACGCGACTGAGGCAGGACGTGCTGCAAATCGAAGAGTCGATCTGAAAATCACCAGACGATAACATCGATTTCTGAAATAAAAAAGGGAAGCTTGGCTTCCCTTTTTTTGTGTTTGTGAAAAAATTGTGTGAGTTGCGTTATGCGGTTTATGTTTGCTCGATTATATAGTTTGAGAGAATAGAATAGCTGTTACCAGGTGCAACTGTAATGAGCTCATCACCAGCATTCGCCGTTTCAATACAGACCATGTTTTTGTACTCCTGGTTATCGAAATCACTCATCGCTGCTGATTTAGTAATCCATGGGTTCCAGATGATGACAGTTTTGCTGTTTTCGGATTGAAGGGAGATATTTCGAGAGAAGACCTCGTCTTTGAGTGCAAGACTTGACTCAGTGCTAGTATAAATACGATCAGTTTCTTCTGTAATAGTGACTGCTCCAGTTTGTTGTTTGACGCGTCCTGAATCTGTTTTATCAATGTAACGTGTCTTGTTCAGACCGGTAATTTGAATGTGCTGGCTATCAGCGACATTGAAGTAAGTATGCAGCGCTTGCGTGAGTGTAAACGGGGTTGCTCCGGTATTCTGGGTTGCTAGCTCCACTGTTAAGGTTTGAGCAATGGTGATTGTGATAGATAGGTCAAAACAGTGTGGCCAAATTTCTCTGGTTTCATCATTGTCCTGAATGGCTAAAATGACCCTGATCGATCCATCAGGGAGCAGGGCAGTCTCGCGTATTTGCCACAGACGTGTGCGTACCAGCCCGTGAGCAGGCCCAATGTTTTGTGGATCAGGTCCAAACCATGGCCAGCACACCGGGATACCGCCCCGGATGGCTTTGCCAGCCTTGAACTGCGCAAGTTTGCTGACAAACAAGAGATCGTGTTTGCTACTGACAGGTGTAAAGGATAGCACCTGTCCTCCATGGCTTGAAATGGTTGCCTGGGCATGAACACTGTTGATTTCGATCAGCGTGATATCATTGTTTTTCTGAACAATCTCAAGTTGTTCAGGTATGCCATGTTGTTTATTAAGCTGTGCAAGCATCATTTGTTTTTATCTGGATTCTCTCGATACAAGACTGCAACCTGGCCGATGCTGAGAATATTCTCTGATTGTGTTGTTGACTCAATGCGTTGAATCATTTGTTTGCGGTCTTCACGGTCACTCACGCGTACTTTTACCTTGATTAATTCGTGGTGATCGAGGGCGATTTCTATTTCTGCAAGTACAGCATCAGTGAGACCGGATTGACCTGTGGTAACAACAGGTTTTAAGGCATGTGCCTGGGTACGTAACTGTTTTTTTTGAGTTGTGGTGAGTGCCATTTGCGTGGTTATCCTTAATGAATGACGAATGTGTTGATAGAGATATCCAGGGTAGAAAATTTCGAGCTGTGTGCAAACGAATT
>DRLZ01000171.1 GCA_011322755.1 Crenotrichaceae bacterium | reverse complement strand
TTGAAAAACCCGGTGCTGATTGTTGGTACTCCGACTTATCATGGCGTCCAGCCTGGTGTCATTCAGGTACGCAATGAACAAAATCAATCAGAAACTACAGTCAGATTCAGGGAATGGAACTATCTTGATAAAATTCATGCTCCTGAATCCGTTGCTTTTTTATTTGTAGAGGAAGGCGTTCATAACCTGCTAGATGGCACCATGATTCAGGTTGGACGATTTAAAATTGATGGCACATCGAACTGGAAAATGGTTCAGTTTCTGAATGATTTCGCTGGTATTCCCCATGTCTTCGTCAGCTTGCAAACAGTGAAAGGATTCGATACTGCAGCACTTCGCGTCCGCAATGTTGCTCAAAACTCTTTTGACGTTAGCTTGATTGAGCAGGAAAACTTGAATGCTTCGGGACATGTTCAGGAAGATGCAGCTTATGTCGCGATTTATAATTCAGCAGATACAGGAATCGTCAGGCTGAGTAGTTCATTGAATGCAGTTCAGTTTTCGCTGGCAACAACGCAGGTTGGCAATATGTGGACAGATATCCTGAGTCATCGGATCAAATTGGAAGAAGAACAGTCCATGGATTCAGAAGTTTTTCATTTACTGGAAAAAGTTGACCTACTGGTGCTTGATAACAGCATGTTGTTTTCACAAATTGTCTCTCAAATTGGTGCTGATCCTGTTGTAATCAGACAACAATGATGTTGATTGATTATGAGGAGCATAATATTCATCAGGAGTGGGCAATGCAACATGGTGGATAAGCATTGAAACCGCAGTATATGTGGATTTCTAACACCACTCAACACAACAAACGAGTACAGGCAGGTTTGTTAGAAGTTCGTGAATAATCGAGCGACTTGTCAAGTGCCTTGGAACCTTTGTGAACAGAGCCCTTATGCGTTAGTGAAGTTGGGCTAACCAAGTTTCCCAGCTGATAAATAACCAAAGCAATATATCATTAACTGTGCGACAAGTATTTTCAACTCCGCTATGGGAGCTTATAGGCAGTGTGATGGGAATATTAGTAAGTAACCCTGATCACAGCCTGATAATGAGGTTAATATCGTGCTTTTAAACTGTGAATCTCTGAGGCTATAAAAAACTAGTTTGTGGCGATGATTATTCTGAACGACTGTTGCAGTATCAAAAACAATCTAATTTATCGCGATATCTCCTGCTTGTAATCGAGAGTGTACTGGTTTAGAGTGGCTGTTTACACAGATAGCCCACGAATAGTCCCTGTGCAGAGGGGCTAGTGCTGCAATTTGCATTGTGTGATGAGAGAGTGTGAATACCCAGAATGATTACTTTAATAAAAAAGCGATGATTCTGTATCGAAGGTCGTAAATTATAAAACAACAAATCGCAAATGGTGTAGAAAAATGATGACAAGGTGCATTGCAAATTCAATGACTATACAAACGATTGCGCGTTGTGATCTCAGTATAAAGTCCACTGGAATTGATGATCGTGACAGAAGTTATGCTTCTTTTCCGTTGGTTTTATACGGAATTTTAATGATTGTTTGCTTCATTTTTGGCGGATATGCTCCTGCTGCGATTGCTGCGCATGATAATTGCGTGGCCACGCTGGTAGCCGAAAGAAGAGTGTCTGAGTTGTTTGTACCGAGTCCTGATCCTTCAGGAATAATCTATGAGCCGTCTAGCGGGCGTTTGATTATCTCTGATGCCGATGTTAACGAGATCCCAGGTTTGTTTACCGGAGATAATATTTTTGAGACAAATCTATCGCGAACCCTTGTAGCAACCTCAACCACTTTACCGATTAACTTCGAGCCAGCCGGCGTTACCTTGGATTCTGATACAGGGACATTTTACTTCGCCGAGGATAACAACTTACGAGTCGATGTGTTGGTAAGGAATCATACTAATCCAGGTACTGATTTCGATCTTGTTCGCCAGTTTTCAACAGTTGCTTTTGGTAATGAAGACCCGGAAGGTATCGCTTTTGCCATTCTTCCTGATGGGAAGAAAGCACTTTTTTTAGTTGATGGTGTCAATCATGAGGTTTACCAGCTTGATCCAGGTGTAAATGGTATTTTTGATGGGGTTCCACCCACGGGTGATGATACTGTGACGCATTTCGACACGGTAAGCAAAGGGGTTAACGATCCAGAGGGTATTGTCTACAATGATAACGGGTTTCTGTATGTCATCGGTGTACCGAACACAGTACTACATGAATTCAAGCTTGATGGAACAGTCATCAGAACCTGTGATATATCAGCCGCTGCTGGAGTTAAACTAGCCGGTGCTACCATGGCGCCAGGGAGTCGTAATCCAGATAAAATGAATCTTTATCTCGTTGATCGCGGTGTGGACAATGGAATCGACCCGAATCAAAACGATGGACGGTTGATTGAGCTTTCGATTCCTCCATTGCTTAACGATGCTCCAGTAGCGAATGCTGGACCGGATCAGACGATTCTGTTGCCAGGTACCGCAGTATTGGATGGTTCCAACACCGATGATGGTTTACCTGATCCTCCATTTTTGGTGACCAGTCAATGGACTCAACAGGGCGGGCCTACAATCGCTGTGATAGCTAATCCAGATGCAGAGGATACAGAGGTCACGTTTCCATTAGCAGGTATCTATGTTTTCCGGCTGACAGTCAGTGATTCTCAACTGAGTGACTTCGATGATGTCACCATTACTGTTCTCCCGGCAGAAACTAAAACCACATCAATTTCGTCCCCGGTTTCTGCTGGAAGCGATGATGCTGAAGAGAAACCCGATGGTGCTGTGATCATAGGGAGTATAGACCTTGATTTAGTCGATTCAGGAGTCCCTCAGACTGTCGGAATTCGTTTTGATGGAGTGACTATTCCACAGAATGCTATTATTGTTAACGCCTATATCCAGTTCACAGTGAAAGGAAAAAATTCAGACCCAGCCTCGCTGATTTTAGAAGGCGAGGCGGTTGATTTCGCTCAGACTTTTGATAACCGTATCGTAAATGATATTTCAGCCAGACCCAGAACAACAGCCAGGGTCATGTGGTCTCCAGCACCATGGACAACAATTGGTGATGCAGGTGTTGACCAACGCACATCTGATCTTACTTCAATTATTCAAGAGATAGTCGAGCGACCTGGCTGGTTCAATGGTAGCGCGTTGGCGATTATTGTGTCTGGTACAGGGAAACGAGATGCCTACTCCTTAGATGCGAACATACCAACTGAGCCAATACTTCATGTGGAGTATGTTGATGGAGTTGTCAATTTTCCGCCTGTTTCATTTCTGGATGCAGGTACGCTAACACTTAATTCAGAATGGAAACAACTGGAGACTCAACAGAATTTACAGAACCCTGTTTTAATCGTTGGCACTCCCACAACGCATGGTTTACAGCCCGGTGTTATTCAGATACGTAACCAGTCAGATGGTACAAATATTACTGCCAGATTTAGAGAATGGGATTATCTTGATAAACTTCACGCGTCTGAGTCAATAGCATATCTCCTGGTTGAAGAAGGCGTACACCAACTCTCTCCCGATGCAGTCATTCAAGCCGGGCGTTTCCAGATTGAGGGAACAAATAAATGGAAAAATGTCGCATTTGCACGTGCGTTTGCTGATACACCACATGTTTTTCTCAACTTGCAAACAGCAAACGGTGGAAATACAGCAGCACTCCGTGTTCGAAATGTAAATCAAAATGGATTTGAAGTCGCATTAATTGAACAAGAAAACCTGATTGGTTCAGGACATGTGCCAGAAACTGCAGCTTACGTTGCAATATATAACCCAGTGGATACAGGTGCTGTTATCTTTAGAAGCACAGCCAGTATAGTTCCTTATTCATTAGAAAATAGTCTTGTCACTCATGTATGGACAGATGCAATGGGTCAAACAATTAGACTAGAAGAAGAACAATCGCGCGATAAGGAGATTTTTCACGCTCCGGAAAAGGTTGACCAGATGTTAATTAACAACAACTTGTTTTTTTCTCAAATTGTTAGTTTTGTTGGTGCTGATCCTGTTGTTACCAGAAGAAAATAGTCGCATGTTAATACAAGTCAATTGGATCGATATCCACGGACCAGCGTACTAGCTTGCTGATTTTTAGAGTACTGATATAGGGAATAATCCTGTTAAGGCAGTGATGCAGTGCTTTACGCTGAGAACTTTGCAGGAGTAATTGGTACCGATATTGCCCCGCCAGTTTTTCCATTGGCGCAGGGACCGGACCAAGTACCAGTATTTCATCAGTTATTTTTTCCAGTTCTGTGCGCATTTGTTGCAACAAATGGAGTCCGGATGCCTGATTTGTTGACTTTGTGCGAAACAGTGCTTGATATGAAAGTGGCGGCAAATGGGCTTGCACACGTTCTTGTATGGTATTGACAGCAAATCGAGAATAACCATGGTTGATTAAAGTCAGCAGTAATGGATGATCTGGTTGCCGTGTCTGGAGGATAACCTGGCCAAATTTCTCCGCACGCCCAGCACGGCCTGCAACCTGGATAACCATTTGTGCCAGACGTTCAGCAGCTCTGAAATCGGTACTAAACAGACCTTGATCTGTATCAAGAATACAAACCAGGGTAACATTAGGGAAATGATGTCCTTTTGCTAGCATCTGGGTGCCGATCAAAATATCAATCTCATCATTCTGAACTGCCGATAGTAACGTGTCCAATGTCGATTTTGACGGTATACTATCACGGTCAAAACGCGCAGTTCTGGCATTTGCAAATCGCTGTTGCAGAAATTTTTCTACTCGTTCTGTTCCAACCCCCAATGCTTCCAGCTTTATCCCGTGACAAGCAGGGCATTTTTTCGGTAGTCCTGAATTGGATCCACAGTGATGACACCACAGGCGTTGCTGATCAATATGGACAACAGCATTGGCATCACAGCGAGGGCAGCGTGCAACCCAGCCGCATTGATGACACATGTAGGCGGGAGCGTAACCTCGTCTGTTAATAAACAACATGACTTGTTCATTCTGAGACAGGGTTTTGTCAATGTGCTGAATTAACGCTTCTGACAGACCTGAATGCATTGTCAGGTTACGTATATCCAGAAGCTTTAATTTTGGTAGCACGGAGTTACCTGCCCGCGCCGGTAATTTTAAATGCTGATAGCGTTTTGTCTGTGCATTATGAAGTGTTTCGATTGCAGGTGTTGCAGTACCCAGCAAAATTGGTATATTGAGAAGCTGAGCGCGTCGGATCGCAACATTACGCGCAGAAAAGCGGAATCCCTCTTGTTGTTTGAATGATGGATCATGTTCCTCATCCATGATAATCAGCCCAGGCTGGCTCATGGGAATAAAAGTAGCCGATCGAGTTCCTAGCAGGATTGATGTGATTCCTTGTTGAAATTGCAGCCAATGCGTACAGCGGTCTTTTTCTGTCAATCCAGAGTGATACAGCCCGATAGAAACAGGAAAACGCGCTCTAAATCGTTCCTCTAATTGTGGTGTGAGTGCAATTTCAGGGAGTAATACCAGCACTTGTTTTTGCTGATTGAGAACTTTTTGAATCAATTGCATATAGACTTCTGTTTTACCGCTCCCGGTCACTCCATCTAGCAGGAAAACCCCAAATTGATGTGTATTTTCTAATAGCGTATCAACCGCTTGTTGTTGTGCCGTTGTCAAGCTTAAAGGTAGAGAGCTTACTGTGCTGGATGATTCACAATCAGGAATTTGCTTCTCCTGTATAACCAAACCTTTTTTGATCAGGGGAGAGAGACAACCGCGCCACTGAATACCAGATTTGTTGAGTGCTTTGGTTGATGATAATCTGGCTGGTGTCGCTTGCAGGTATTTGATCAATTCCTGCTGCCGCGGCGCCCGCTTGAGAGAGTCAAGTGAAATAGCCTCACCTTGAGGAGTCAAGCATAAAATCGTTTCAGCTGGTAATTCAGCGGCTCGATTTTTACGCAACAAACCTGGGAGCGCAGAACTCATTACGTCACCGATTGGATGATGATAATAGCGTGCAGCCCATTCAATTAGGTGCAGGTCACTGTGATTGAACAACGGTTTTCCATCGATCACAGTTTTGATACATTTAAGACGTTTTCGGTTAACTGAAGAATGAATTTTTGAATGAGTGATCACACCAATTTTATTTTGACGTCCAAAAGGTACAAGTACTCGAATACCGGGTTGAATAGAGTAGCGGTGAAAATGATCGGGTATTAAATAATCAAATGATTGGCGAAGCGGGATAAAAACGGCTACACGACAGACATTCGTATAACGAGTTGATTCAATATTGGTCATAGGCTAGGTGTGTGCCATGTGATGCAAATTTTGGCCACTATGTGGTCGAAAAGAGTGAATGACCTGTTATCCACAGATTTTGTGGATAACTCTGTTAATAACTTGAGGTGAACAGTCTGTAACATCCATAGTTGTTGAGATTGTATTCTTTTGTAAAGTATATGTGCAGCACAGCTAAAAAATAATAAAATTATATAAAACAGTGAGTTATTAAAGGTTCTAGTCGTGGGCTAAGTGTATTCCTAGAAATGATGTATGCTAAAAATTCGACTGTTGTCAATAAAATATTTGTTAATAAGTTATACGTTGTTAACCTGACAAAAGTTGGTAAATAAGGTGTGTGTCAGTATGATGAAGTTATTTTCTCTCAAGGATTGTAACAATAAATGATCAGAACTGATGTGCAGAGATAAATTGGTAGTTGAGATAGCACAATAATGAGTCGTTCTTGAAATCTTAATTCTCTTGGTGTTTGTGATTATTACGCTGTGTTCTTCTGATGTTCGATAATATTTCATGAAGGCACATTGGAGTTCTATTCGCGCTATTACCATAAAATAATAGTTTTAATGACAGACATGGCACGTTCTATATTGAGGAGTCGATATTGAAAATAGTAATTGTTGGAGGAGTGGCTGCTGGTGCATCGACAGCTGCGCGTGCGCGAAGACTGAATGAAGATGCAGAAATTATCGTGCTGGAACAGGATGCGTTTATTTCATTTGCGAATTGTGGTCTGCCTTATCATATTAGTGGGGACATAAAAGAAAGAGATGCGTTATTACTGCAAACACCGGTAAGTTTGAATGCAACGCTTAATATTGATGTGCGTACTAACCATGAAGTTACCCGGATTAATCGTCATCTAAAACAGGTCAGTGTTGTCGATCGCGATAACAATAAACAATACACAGAAAATTACGATAAATTAGTTCTTTGCCAAGCCGCTGACCCATTGCGGCCGCCGATTTCCGGTATTCACCATCCTAAAATATTTGTACTCAGAAACATCCCCGACATGGATGCGATTATTCAGGAACTTGATGCGGGCGCCCGTAAAGCCATTATCATTGGTGGTGGATTCATCGGAATTGAACTTGCT
>DRLZ01000170.1 GCA_011322755.1 Crenotrichaceae bacterium | reverse complement strand
ATGGCGCCTGCACGGCAAATGACAAGGTCAGCCCATCGGTAGCTTGCGGCCATATCATCAATAAATGCTTTTACCTGTACATTGACTTTGGTTTGTTGATATTCGCAGCTGGTTTCTTCAAGCCACTGTTTCCCGCATTGATGAACAACATCGAATTGGGTGATTTTTGAACTGACGATAGCGCGTGGAACAATTTGATTCAATGTTCTGGCGCCGAGGCTGCCACCGAGTATAAGTAGATGTATAGTGTTGTGCTGAGGTTTTTCTGCTTGTGTTGTTTTTGCCAATTCAATAATGTTGTTGCGTAACGGGTTACCTGTATGCACAGCGCTGAGATTATCCGGAAATGTATCAGGAAACGCTTCCATGATGCGTTTAGCAATTTTAGCCAGTAATCTGTTCGCAGTACCGATAACACGGTTTTGCTCATGAATAACCACTGGAATACGCATGGTGCGTGCAACCAATCCGGCAGGCGCAGTGACAAAGCCGCCCATTCCCAGTATTACTTGCGGTTTTCGATGACGTAATATTGTTACGGTTTGAATACAGCTGAGCGCAAACCCTTTCAGCGCAGACAGTTTTGCAAACACACCTTTCCCTCTGAAACCCAGCGCTGATATCTGATCGAGTTCAATATCGGCTTCAGGAACTACTCTGTTTTCCATACCTTGTTTTGTGCCCAGCCAAGTCACTTCAACACCTTGTTTGCGTAATTCTTTGGCAACAGCCAGAGCAGGAAATACATGCCCGCCGGTACCGCCCGAGGCAATCATCACTCGCTTCATTGTGGCTTACCCTTGTTTTCGTGTGTGCCAACCTGAACGTGCTCATTCGATTCTGTTGCTTCATGAAAAACCCTGAATACCAAACCAAGAGAGACCAAGGTAATCAATATGCTGGTGCCACCATAGCTCATGAGTGGCAAGGTTAACCCTTTTGGTGGAAGCATACCCATGTTCACACCCATATTTATGAATGATTGAAAACCGAGCCATAAACCGACTCCGTAAGTTAGCATTGCAGCAAATTGATGATGATTATGTTCAGCCATGATTGCTATCTTGAAAATTCGCCATACTAATAAGACGTACAAGAGGATGATGACTAGTAAACCAATAAAACCAAGCTCTTCACCGACCACTGAAAACAGAAAATCTGTATGCGCTTCAGGCAGGAAGTACATTTTTTGAACACCTGAGCCTAACCCGACACCAAACCAGCCGCCATTCACATACGAGATTAAAGCCTGAATAATTTGATATCCATTGCCAGACGGGTCAACAAAAGGGTCAAGAAAGCCAGTGACGCGTTTGAGTCGATACGGTGATAACACAACAAGCAATGTTCCGATTACCGACAAGATACTAAACCCAAGTATAAAAATTCCCAGTCGCATACCTGCCAGAAAAAACATTCCGAATGTGACAACAATGACGATCGCTGTGGCACCAAAATTATGTTGTGCCATTAGCAACCCGCAGCACATGAGTAAAAATCCATACGGGCTGATGATTGCTTTGGGTATCGCTTCCCAGCGGTTGGTGCGAATATAATTCCAGATTGATCCCTGTATCTTGTCAGGGTTTTTGGAAATAAATCCTGCCATTGCCAGGATCACAAATAATTTAAACGGTTCGGAAACCTGTAATCTCAGTCCAGCAATGGATATCCATCGAATTCCACCTTTAACCGTGGTCCCGATGCCGGGTACAAATACCAGCAATAAGAGCAAGATGCCGAATAAAAACAGCCAGGGCGTAGCCTGCTTCCAGAATGATAAAGGCAGGCAGGCAACAACAATGGCGAGTACAAAGCCGACAATGATATGGATCAGCTGCATGATCGAGTAGTGCAGATTGACAGCTAAATCACGGTGTTCGCCAAGATGCATGGATGCGGATGTCAGCATCACATAACCAATGATAAGTAATGCCAGTACAACGGTTGCCAGTTGAGCATCCAGATTAAATTTGAGTTGCCCGAATGAGACTGTTAAGTGTTGTTCGTTTACAAATGTGGTGGTCATTGTGGCAACCTCATAACAGCATTTTTAAACGCATCACCTCTGGCCTGATAATCCTTGAACATGTCAAGACTCGCACATGCCGGAGATAACAGCACGGTATCACCAGAACTTGAAAGACTGGTTGCCAGTGTAACCGCATCTTCAATGGTATGAACATGATGCATGTTGGTGATTGTCTGAAATGTGTTTTGCAATAGATCAGCATCTTTACCTAACACAATCATATCGCTGACTTTTTCATTAATACTGTTAGACAGTACGGAGAAATCAGCTGCTTTTGCATCACCACCAGCAATGAGTATGATCCGGCTATTGATGCCTTGCAATGCAGCCAGACAGGCGCCAACATTGGTTGCTTTTGAATCATTAATCCATGTCACTTCGTGCAAATCACGAACCATTTCCATGCGATGAGGCAAACCGGGAAATTCACGCAATACGGCGACAGCTGAAGCTGGATGTATATTGATTGCATCAACCAGTGCAAGTGCAGCTAACGCATTGGAAATGTTATGACGTCCTTGTATTAGAATGTCGGATACAGCGAGCAGTGGTTGATCGTATGCCACTAGCCATTCTTTATCGTCAATCATTTCCAATCTGAAATGGCACTCTTGGTCATCTGTTATACCGAAATAACGTTTTTTCTTGTCGTGATGACGACAGTTGTCGTTTAAATCCAGTGATTGCTCACAAAAGTTTTTGATAATCACCGTAGCATCATTATAGATACTTGCTTTTGCTTGGGAATAATCAGAGAAATCATCATAGCGATCCAAATGATCTGCGCTTAGATTTAGTACGACAGCTGCTTCGGGTTGTAGATGACAGGTATTTTCCAGCTGAAAACTGGATAACTCCAGTACATAGGCATCGGGTTCAGGTGCGTTTAATAAATCCAGTGCTGGTGTCCCGATGTTACCGCCGACAGCAACTGATTTTCCGGCATGTGCAATCATGTTTCCCACCAGCGTGGTCACTGTTGTTTTACCGTTGGATCCTGTGATAGCAATGATTGGTGCGGCTGCTTCAATTGCGAACAAATCAATATCGCTTAATATTTGAATGCCAGACTGGCGCACGGCTTCAATCTCTGGTGTGGTGAGTGCCACGCCTGGACTAACGATAAGATGGGTTGCTGTATCCAGATGATCAAACGCATGTTCCCCTGTTGTTATATCAAGTTCTAAACAGTTATCTCGAAGCTCCTCAAGACCTGGCGGGTTGGCTCGGCTATCAACAAGCATCGGGTGAAGCTGCTGTTTTAGCAGATAACGCAGTACTGACATTCCGGTAACACCAAGCCCAACCACAATCACTTTTGAATCTGGCGTGATTCCCAGACACTCGAGTGAGTGGCAGGGATATGGGGATTGATTGTTCAATGCAAAGACCATGGTTTATCGTATTTT
>DRLZ01000169.1 GCA_011322755.1 Crenotrichaceae bacterium | reverse complement strand
TTGCCTGGACAAGCAAGACGTATTGCTGCACGCGCCAGAGAATCCGCAATTAACCTGAGAATTGTGGATGCAGATCACTTGGGTGTTTCGCTGGATGAAACCACCACCCAAAAACAAATCCATACATTGCTTCGCGTGTTTTCATCACATGCTGATTTTGATATTGATGAACTGAATGCTGAAGTAGAAGACTGCATTCCTGTCGATTTGCAGCGAAGTAGCCCGATACTCACCCATCCTGTGTTTGAACTGTACCACAGTGAAACTGAAATGATGCGTTACATGCGCTGGCTGGCCAGACGCGATATAGCTTTAGATCGTTCGATGATTCCGTTGGGATCATGCACCATGAAACTCAATGCAGCCACAGAGTTACAGGCAATTTCTACTTACGAATTCAGTGCGCTTCATCCTTTTGTACCGCTGGAACAAGCGCAAGGTTATCAACAACTATTTGAAGAAATCGAAGAAATGCTTTGTGTATTGACGGGGTTTGATGCATTTTCACTTCAACCGAATGCAGGGTCTCAAGGTGAATATGCCGGTTTGCTGGTGATCAAGCAATATCATCAGCAAAACAATCAAGCGCATCGAAACATCTGCCTGATACCTGCTTCAGCTCACGGGACTAACCCTGCGAGTGCAACCCTGGCCGGGCTAAAAGTGATTGTTATCGCTTGTGACGAACAAGGTAATGTGAGTGTTGCAGATTTAGAAAAGAAACTGGCTGAACACGGCAATCATGTAGCCGCATTAATGATTACCTACCCATCAACACATGGTGTATTTGAAGAGGCGTTTTGTGATATTTGCAGTTTGATCCATGATCACGGAGGGCAAGTCTATCTGGACGGGGCAAATTTTAATGCACTTGTTGGCTTGTGTCATCCTGGATTGTTAGGCGCTGATGTTGCGCATATCAATTTACACAAGACCTTCAGTATTCCTCATGGTGGAGGTGGGCCCGGCATGGGGCCGATTGGTGTCAAGACTCATCTTGCGCCATTTTTACCCGATCATCCGGTTGTGGATGGGGTGAATCCAGCGGCAGGCAAGCACAAAACGATTGGCACCATTGCAGCTGCACCCTGGGGATCTGCCAGTATTCTTACAATCTCCTGGGCGTATATTGCGATGATGCGTGCCAGAGGTTTAAAGCGGGCAACCCAGGTGGCGATATTGAACGCTAATTATATCGCCAAACGTTTGCAGTCTTATTATCCCGTATTGTATACAGGAAAAAACGGGATGGTCGCGCATGAATGTATTATTGATTTACGCCATATCAAAAAAACCAGCGGCATTACTGTCGATGATGTCGCCAAGCGATTAATTGATTATGGGTTTCACGCCCCGACAGTATCTTTTCCTGTTGCAGACACGTTGATGATTGAGCCAACAGAAAGTGAAAACAAACGTGAGCTCGATCGATTTTGCGAAGCCATGATTGGAATACGAAAAGAGATTACTGCAATAGAAAATGGCACTGTAGATCCAGACAATAATTTACTGCGAAATGCACCGCATACCCATGATTTATTGTTAGCAGAAAACTGGACTTATCCTTATTCAAAACAACAGGCTTTTCAACCGCTCGACGAATTCAGAGAGGATAAATATTGGCCACCTGTGGCGCGTATTGATAATGTTTATGGTGATAGAAACTTAGTTTGCTCGTGTGCTCCAATCAGCCATTATGCTGAGAATGAAGCGGTCATGTCTGAGATAACAGATTAATGCAAATTACTTGAGATTACAGATAATTGTATATAAATGTATATGCCATTCTGATACAGTTCGAGTTATACAAAATGAATGAAACATGGATATTATCTTTTTACTGATTACAGCAAGCAGGTTGGGGGATTCCCATAGAGCTGTTAGTATTGTGATCATAAGTTTTTAACAGAATCGTAACGATTGTATATATGACAAACCATAACCTTGAGTCTGAATTGTATCAAGTTATACTTGATTCTGAATTAAGGGATGTACAACCGTATCTGGATCAGTTTGAGCTGATTTTGCCTGACAGACCAATCGCGCCCTTAGAAGACTTTTCCATTGTTGTCAAAGCAAGTGGGTCAGACTTGTCATGTGATGGCAGCTGGTTTCAGGTTACTTTGGGCGGCCAGTTATTAACCAAAGCAGAAACCATCTCAAAACCTAAAGGTGGTGTGTTAAGTATTGGGGTAACTGGTGAGTGGCATCTTCAATTAAAAGCTCCTGCGGAGGAAGGTGGCTACTGGTTGCATACTGTCATGAACTCAGTTGAAGCCGATCAATCTGTTATAAAAACTTCCTTCACGGTCAAAAATCTACCGAAAAAGGTATCCAGATCTTTTACCTGGAGTATTATCTCTCTGTCGTTTCTGGGGACACTACTTTCAATTGTTGTGCTGGCATATAGTTTTAATTCCAAAGCAATGAATCAAATTCGTGAGCGATTCGTTAATGCTATTTCAGGGAGGTCGACTGTTATTCAAGAATCATCAACAGAATCATCTGACAGCATTAACTTGCCAGAAAGAAATCAACCTGTTGTTAACGACCAAATAACAGCTAAAACAGTCTCAAATACGTTCGTTGACGAACTGCTTGAACAGAGTTTGAACGATCCGCATGTATTTGTTCGCTATCAAGCCTGGGATGATCTTTCACAATTGCTTGAATCACCGAATGCGATTGATACAGCAACGATTCAAAAAATTATCCGTCAACGCGCATTGTATAAACAACAGGTTGAAGAATGGATAATGTCGAATCAGGACTCTCAGGAATTAATCAAGCGTTTACAAGTCCTTGCTTATGTTGATGATGATAAGGATGCACAACGCTGGTTAGGTAATCTGTATCAATCCGGAAAAACAGGTAATAGACATTTAGGTAAGGCCTGGCAATGGTATCAACGCTCTGCAAATAAAGGTGATATCGAAGCTCGGAATCTGTTGGAAAAACTGGAAAAACATGCGGAACAGCTTCTGAAGTCGAGCCGTCTGGAAACACGTATACAGGGCTATGAAGTTGCTGAAGCGGCTGCCTCAGCGGGTGGTGTTAATGCACAACTCTGGATGGGACAGCGTTATGAAACGGGTGATGGAATTGATCGTAATTATGAAACGGCTATGAATTGGTACCGTAAAGCAGCTGCACAGAATAGCGTGACTGCAAAACAGAAACTCGCTGAGATAATACGTTTGATTAATCAACAGAAAAAAACCAGTGAGACTCGCTGAACATGTTTGGTCTGAATTTACTACGGTATCTGAAAGGATGCCACTTGCTTGCTTCAAGCTATAATTTATTTTTGACGAGCTGGTATATTTCTTCTGTTTCGGCGTCAGCACCGTCCAGCAATAAATCGAGCTTGTCTTCACGGCTTTTGGTAAAGTCCTTGTCGCTGATATAGCCGATATTAATATAAACATTTAGTGCAGAACTGCGCAATGCTGCCTGGGCTGCGAGAACTGCAACTCCCGCATCACTGACAACATTTTTATTGCCAATTTCAGCTGCAATTTTGCTCAATCGCATCACGCTTCTACAGGCTTCAGCGCATTGTAATGGAACATCAGTGGCAGTTTTTAATGCGGATTGTATCGCCTCGGATCGCTTTTTATTGTCGCCGTCATCTGTGGTTTTTGGTTGTTTGTAAGCAGCCATGACTTGGTTGAACGCTTCGATATCTGCATGGATTAGATCAAGTAGTTCTTGTCTCAGACTGGTTGACTGGGTAAGCAATTCCTGCATTTGTGTCTCAACGAATGCGTAATCTTTTTTGCCAATTGTCAGGTTGGCAACCATGCTGACTAATGCTGCCGCCATTGCAGCGATGACAGCTGCAGCGCTCCCGCCACCCGGTGTTGGGGTTTTACTCGCCAGATCATGAATGAATTCATCGATTGATAGTTGTGTTATTTCCATCGTTATCTCTTTGTTCTGAATCAGCTACTCTCGATTGAAATGAAGATTGGTTTTCGCTTGCCCATTGTACACTGATAAAGTACGTTAATCAGTTGGAGTAGATGGTTTGGTCATCGGTACAGAATGATTGTAGCAGTCTGATCTATTTGTATTTGCTTATAAAATTAAGGAATTAAATGAAAAAACTATTGTTTCAATTTGATACAGATCCCTATCCTTCAGTATTTGACACTGTTGTTGGTTATGACGGTGGTGCTGATCATGTGATTGGTCACGCAAATGTAACCCCTGAAACAGTCATTCCACTGGTTGAAGGCACTATTTTTACACGTGCACCAAAAGATAAAAAGAATACCGCCATCTTTGTCGGCGGAAGTGACCTCGATGCAGGTCAACAAGTATTAACAGCGATTACTTCCAAGTACTTCGCGAATTTTAGAGTTTCAGTCATGCTCGATAGCAATGGCAGTAATACGACAGCCGCAGCCGGTGTTGCAACAATCGCATCAACGATGCCCGTTGCTGGAAAAAACGTGGTGATTCTTGCAGGCACTGGGCCAGTTGGGCAGCGGGCAGCTGTATTGTTGAGTAAGCAAGGAGCAACTGTCTCATTGACATCCAGAAGCATGTCGAAAGCAAAAAAAGCGTGTTCAGCACTGTCTCAACAATACGGCGTCGAATTGCATCCAGTACAGGCACAGAATAATCAGCAACGATCAGAGGTTATACAACATGCCCATATCGTATTTGCATGCGGAGCTGCCGGAATTAGCTTGCTGGATGAACAACAATGGTCAGATCTTGCCCGGTTGGAAATAGTTGTTGATGCGAATGCAACACCTGAACTTGGAATTCAAGGTGTTGATATGATGGATAGGGGGGTAAAACGTCATGGAAAAGTCTGCTGGGGTGCCATCGGTTTTGGGGTTTTAAAACTTGCTTTGCACAGAGCATGTATTGCTCGTTTGTTTGAAGACAACACAACTGTGCTTGATGCTGAGCAGATTTATGCAATAGCAATTAAAATGATGGAAACAAATCATCGCAACTAAGGCGAGAGAGCATTTGTAAATCAATCTGGTCTGGGCTGGTCAGTGTCATTTTATCTATTGAGCACTAACCAGCTCAAGCCTGAAAGAGTTACCGGCATCATGCTGATATGTTGATGCCGATTGTGGATGTCAACTATACGTTAATGTGCTACTGAATGGTATATTCAACATGCAGTGTTGGCGCTGCAGTCTGGTTATCGTCAAAAGCGACAGCCTCACGTTTACCTGACCCGGAGATAATAAAAGCGAGCGCATTGTTTTGCTGCCAGCCGGGTTGGTTAACAATTTCCTGGATAATCGCAGCAAGATCAGGTGTACGCTGTTTAGCGCCGGATGCGTTGATTGACCAGGCTTGTGGAGACCAGCTGACACTGGCTGATGTGGTTGCTGCAGACGACACTGAAAAGTCTTTTTGTCGAAATACGGACGCATTATCCTCAGCTTTCCCCTCAATTAGCAGATTGGTCTGTTTTGACCCGCTACTTGCTGCAGTGAACTGGATGGATGCGCTGGTAATTGTTGCATTCTTTGGTATATCAACTGAATTATAGCGTAGACCGACAGTCTGTTTACCTCCCGAAAGTACCATGTCAAGGTCAGGACCATGCAAGATGACATTCCCAGACTCTGCTTCTTCCACATCATCATCTCTGGATGCAATTTCAAGTTCCAGTGCTATTGTTTCTGACGGAATAACTTCTACTCTATCAGCATTGACTGTTACCTGTGTCAGTGATTCAGTAGATAAACCGGCGCTGTCAGTGACAGACGCGGTGATCAG
>DRLZ01000168.1 GCA_011322755.1 Crenotrichaceae bacterium | reverse complement strand
TTACCCCTCTTAACTAATGACACTACCACAAACACTTAAATTGAGAATTTTTCCCATTGCAAGATATACCGCGATCATGCAGATTAGGAACGTTAGGCACTTGTTTAAGGTAAAATAGACAGGAATAGACTAAATCTTGTTGGTAACAAAGCAACTCAATTCGGTAGAAATCATCGAAAAACGACAGACAACACATACAATGTGCTGTCGAAAGCTGTTCGAGGACAGAAGCTGCAGTGGGAAAAGCCGATTTAATTCAACTTGTTACAATTTTTGCAAGCGGACAATTGTGTTGTTTATTGAAAATAATGGCAGAATCGGGCACTAATTCGGCTCTTCCATAGTCGGCTTTCCATTCTCAAACAACCTTCCTGGAAGGCTTTCATATGCTCTTGATAACAACCCGATTTACCATGACTGAATTCGCACAACAGACTGAGAGCTGTATTATGACGATAACGATAACTGTAAAGGAGACTTTGTGACAATGCCACAACCTGTAATGATTCTTGTTTTTGACGGCTTTGGAGTCAACCCAAGCTCTGCCTACAATGGCTGGGCGTTAGCAAACACTCCGCATCTTGACCATTATTTTGCAAGTAACCCGCATACGACACTGGGGGCATCAGGTCTTGCTGTTGGCTTACCTGATGGGCAATTTGGAAATTCAGAAGTCGGTCATTTGACGATTGGTGCGGGACGTATCATTGAACAGGATCTGGTGCGCATTAGCAATGCAATTTCCAGTGGTGAAATACAGGAATACCCTGCCTGGAAAACACTGCTTGGTAACACCAAACGACTGCACCTGATCGGCTTGGTGTCAGATGGTGGCGTGCATTCACACATTGACCACTTGATTGCATTATTACCTTTGCTGAAAAATGCTGACGTTGAACCCGTTATTCACATGATTACGGATGGTCGAGACACCTCACCACGCTCTGCTTTAACTTATCTGGATCAGCTTGAAAAAGCATTTAAGGAAACAGGTGTTGGCAGTATTGCCACGGTGAGTGGTCGTTATCACACAATGGATAGAACCGGGAACTGGGATCGAACAGAAACTGCATGGCAGTCAATTGTCATGGGCAAAGGTCTTGAAGCTGGGACTGCAAGAGAAGCCATTACTCAAGCCTATCAACGTGGCGAAACAGATGAGTTCATTCAGCCGACTGTGATTGGTCACCCGGGTGATCTACTGGTTAAAAAAGATGAATCTGTCCTGTTGTACAATTTTCGCAGTGATCGAGTACGTCAGCTTGCCGCAGCTCTGGGAATGGAGCAGTTTGAAGAATTTGGTCGCAAATCTGCCGGTCCAAGACAGATTGTCACGATGACTGAATACAGCGAGGACTTCCCGTTTCCGGTGTTATTTCCCAGCATACAACCAGAAAAGGTTTTATCAGAGGTGGTTGCAGAACATGGTTTAAAACAATTCCATTGTGCCGAGAAAGAAAAATATCCGCACGTCACCTATTTTTTCAATGGTGGCGAAGAGCAATCATATCCAGGGGAAGATCGTGAAATCATCGATTCACCCAATGTTGCAACCTATGATCTTCAGCCTGAAATGAGTACACCAGCAGTTGCTGACCGTGTAATCGCTGCAATCGAATCAAAGCAATACTCGTTTTTTATGATCAATTTTGCAAATGGTGACATGGTTGGTCATACCGCTGTCCAGCCTGCAATTATCCAGGCTGTTGAGTGTCTTGACCTGCAAAGTCACCGGGTTATCCAGACTGCGCTGGCTCATGGAGTACGTGTACTATTGACAGCGGATCACGGTAATTGTGATGAGATGGTCGACCCTATTACGGGCGAACCACATACCCAGCACACAGCATACCCCGTACCATTTTTGCTGTTAGGTCAGCAAAACGCCCAGTTGGGCACTGGTCGTGGACTGGCTGATATTGCACCAACGGTGCTGGATTTGCTGGATTTGCCACAACCAGAACAAATGACTGCTTCAAGCATTATTTTGAAATAAGCCCGGGAATGAATCAACACAGACTCACACACTGCATACCAGGCAGCATCGAATGGAGATAATACCTTGAGTAAACTAACAGAATCGAAAGAATGGCAAGCCCTGGCCAAGCATCAAAAAGAGATTGCCAAACGACCTGTACGGCAGTTATTTGCAGATGATCCTCAACGCTTCAAGCGCTTCTCCTGCCGCTTCAATGATATTTTGTTTGATTATTCAAAAAACCATATTGATTCGACAACCACCGAGCTACTGGTAAAACTCGCCCATGCTACAGGGCTGGGTGAGGAAATTGAAGCAATGTATAACGGCGAGCCAATCAACAACACTGAAAATCGCGCCGTGTTGCACATTGCGCTGCGTAATCGCTCCAATCGCCCCATCAAGGTAAATGGGCGTGATGTGATGCATGATGTTAATCTGGAACTGGCTAAAATGCGCCACTTTGCTGATGTGGTGCGCAGTGGCGAATGGCGTGGATACAGCGGCAAGAAAATCACCAATGTTGTGAACATCGGTATTGGTGGATCTGATCTCGGTCCCAAAATGGTCAGACATGCGTTAAAACCCTATACCCGCCCGGATATACGTTGTCATTTTGTATCCAATATGGATCCAACTGACATGATGAACACCTTACGCGGACTAAACCCGGAGACAACACTGTTTCTGGTCGCATCAAAGTCATTCACAACACCGGAAACGATTACAAATGCTGAGACCGCCAAGGAATGGCTGTTAAAAACAGCTCAGGAAAGACGAGCCGTCTCCAAGCATTTTGTTGCCATGTCAACCAATTTGGCAGCAGTCAAGCAGTTTGGTATTGATCCAGAGAACATGTTTGAGTTCTGGGATTGGGTCGGCGGCCGATATTCACTGTGGTCAGCCGTCGGTTTATCAATCGCCATCGGTCTGGGTATGGATCGTTTTGAGGAACTCCTGGAAGGCGCACACGAAGTTGATGAGCATTTCCGGAACACACCGTTTGATCAAAATATTCCGGTTTTAATGGGACTGCTCGGAATCTGGAACAATAACTTTTTTGATTCACACGGCCATGCGGTTATGCCGTATGATCAGAATCTGGATATTTTTCCGCGCTTCCTGCAACAGCTCGATATGGAAAGTAACGGCAAAAGTGTTGACAAGAATGGTAACCCGGTAGATTACGCAACCGGGCCAATCATCTGGGGTGAAGCAGGAACCAATGGACAACACGCTTTTTTCCAGCTGCTGCATCAAGGCACACAGCTTGCACCATGTGACTTCCTGGTTGCCGCAGTCAACCATAACGAGGTTCACAGTCGCCATGAAAAACTGCTAGCCAACTTCCTTGCCCAGCCAGAAGCGATGATGCGAGGTAAAGACCGGGAACAAGTTATCGATGAGCTTCATGCAAGCGGCATGAAAGACCCTGATGAAATTCTCGTCCAATCAAAGATTTTTCCTGGTAACAGACCAAACTCCACCTTCGTATACGACAAGCTGACAGCAAAAACACTCGGTAGCCTGATTGCCTTCTACGAACACAAGGTTTTTACTCAAGGAACAATCTGGAATATCAACTCATTCGACCAAATGGGCGTTGAACTTGGCAAACAACTGGCAAACGCCATCCTTCCCGAGCTCAAGAATGGTGAAATCATTCATCCACATGATTCATCAACACAGGCATTGATTGAAGAAATCGTAGAACGCAGACAAACGTTGATATAGCTTGGTAAACAGGATGTTGGTATACTCTTGCCTTCTGACAAGAGAACACAGATTCAAACAACTATCCACGTTTCGATATGTGATTGTGACCTTACCATAACAACAAGGGCCGTTAGCTCAGTTGGTAGAGCAGTGGACTCTTAATCCATTTGTCCAGAGTTCGAATCTCTGACGGCCCACCATTTCAATTGTCATTTGCCTGCCTCATAGCTGCAGATACAAGCCCCCCCTAATGCGCCCTGAACAACCACTCAAAATTCTCCAGCTAATCTATAAACCGGATCATTTGCTCCCTTTGTTCAATCTGTATACAAAGGTATTAATGGACAATGGTCACCATGTCACCACTATTTTTTTGACAGGCTCCGAAGATCAGCAAACAATTGCAGCTACACTGGCGAACGAAGTTGAGTTCTGCTGTTTTTCCAGAAAACAGCTCCGAACAAGCAAATACCGGGTAAGCCGCAAGATTCGACATATCTGGAAGAAACAACAGTTTGATCTGGCAATTTGTCATCGCCATAAGCCATCATTTGTGTTTTCACTCGCACGCATGGGCTTAAAACACGCACCGATGTTGTCTGTGGTTCACGCACTTGGACAGTACAAGCGCAAAAACCGCCGGATTCATGCCCGCCTTCTCTATCGCAATCACTTCAACAAAACAACATTGATTGCTGTTTCTAAAGCGGTACTCACGAATATTGAACAAGACTTTGCTGGAAAACCGCCTTGTCCTGTTACCGCAATTCCGAATATTATTGATCTGGAAACCGTCGTATCAAATCAGCTCAGTCGAAACGACGCTAGGCATCATCTCGGTGTTGGAAGCGATGATTTTGTTATCGGAAATGTTGCCAGGCTGGTCGCAGACAAAGCGCAGAAAGATTTATTAACAGCGCTTTCGAGACTCAAACAAACGGATCAACAGCTTGCAACTACAACAAAGCTGGTTATTATCGGTACAGGTAAATTGGAGAAACAACTTAAACACCATGCAGAGTCACTGGGACTAACCCAATCAGTTGTTTTTGCCGGTGATATTAAACTTGCCTCTCGACTGATGCCTGCATTCGATGTGTTTGTATTACCATCAATCGTGGAACCATTCGGCCTT
>DRLZ01000167.1 GCA_011322755.1 Crenotrichaceae bacterium | reverse complement strand
CAGTCTGGCAATACCGTTACTGTCCAGATTTGCACGCGGTCATCGACAACATTTGAGTGTTCGAGATAAAAACGGTAATCAGATGGTGCAGAAAATACTCAGCAAACAAAGCGGGGTTGTTAAAATACAAGTCGCTGAGATCTCCATGCTGGCCGTATTCAAGCAATATTTTACAGAAGGTGTCTGGCATATCTGGATTGGTTTTGACCACATATTATTTTTACTGACGCTTCTACTACCAGCAGTGATGGTATACCGGCAACACCGCTGGCAAAGTGTTGCCAAGCTGTTGCCGGCAATCACAGATACATTAAAAATCATCACCGCGTTCACTGTGGCACATTCAATAACGCTGGCATTAGCCGTACTGAAAATCGTCCAGCTTCCATCCAGAGATGTCGAGATTGTGATTGCGTTGTCTGTGTTAATCACGGCGGTTAATAATCTGATCCCAGTTTTTTGCAGATATAGATGGTTGCTGGCTTTTGGGTTTGGATTGATTCACGGCTTCGGATTCGCCAGTGTGTTAAACAATCTTGGCCTTGAACCTCATTCGATTGTGAGTTCTTTGATCGGATTTAATCTTGGTGTTGAGTTTGGACAGCTGGTCATTGTCTGCCTGTTTCTGCCATTTGCATTTATGGCAAGCCACACACTAATCTATCGCCAATGGGTATTGAATGGTGGTTCAGTACTGGCAGGAATTGTGGCTTGCATATGGATTGTTGAACGCGTTACTGATGTTGAATTATTTGGCGGTGTGGGGCTGTTTCTGAATTGAGTTTGCACAGCCAGACTGTTGATGGCTAATCATCATGAAGAGGTCATACATTATGTCAGCGCCAGCTTATTTTTCTGCTATTGATATCTCACTTCAACAATTTCAAATTCTCTAGAACCGCTTGGCACTTGCACGGTGACACTCACACCTTCTTCTTTCCCAATTAACGCACGTGCGATTGGTGAGGTAATCGAAATGCGGCCTTGTTTAATATCTGCCTCATCTTCACCGACAAGCTGGTAAGTTACAGTTTCACCATTGTCAATATCTTCTAGCTCTACGGTCGCTCCGAAGATAACTTTTCCACCACCGTCGATTTTTGTTATATCGATAATTTGCGCATTGGAGAGCTTTGCTTCAAGATCCTTTATGCGGGCCTCAATAAAGCCTTGTTGCTCTCGTGCAGCATGGTATTCTGCATTTTCTTTTAAATCACCATGTTCTCTCGCTTCAGCGATTGCTTCGATAACACGCGGCCGATCGGTCTGTTTTAACTTTTGTAGCTCATTGCGCAGTTTCTCTGCGCCGTTAACTGTTAACGGTACTTTGTTCATGGTATTTATCCTGTGAAGTCACTCGACAACATCGTGTGATGTTTAGAGTGCTTGATGTATTTCTTTTAGAGTATGAATTGATTCTGTATTTTCCTGGGCAAGCGCCATACAGGTTGCGACTGCTCCAGCTATTGTCGTAATATAGGCAACCTGATGTTGTAATGCTTCTCTGCGTAACAGGTAAGAATCTGAAATTGCTTTCTTTCCCGAGGTTGTATTGACCAGTAGCTGAATTTCCTTGTTTTTAATCATATCAACAATATGTGGCCGGTCTTCCTTTATTTTATTCGCAACTGTACATTCGATCCCGGCTTCCTGTAAAGCTTTTGCGGTTCCACGCGTTGCTGCCAATTTAAATCCAACCGATTGTAAATCACGTGCAACCTGAATAATTTCTTTCTTATCCTCGCTACGAACGCTTATTAATGCCGTACCGCCATTGAGTGGCTTATCTCCAACGCCACGCTGGGCTTTGGCATAGGCTTCTCCGAAACTTGCGCCAACACCCATTACTTCACCTGTCGATTTCATTTCTGGTCCAAGCAAGGTATCGACACCAGGAAATTTTATAAACGGGAACACTGCTTCTTTGACAGCGTAAAATGCTGGAATTCGCTCGATGCTGGCGCCCTGTTTGTGTAATGCCTGGCCAACCATGCATTTTGCAGCTATTTTAGCGAGCGGATAGCCGGTTGCTTTTGAAACAAACGGTACTGTTCTGGAAGCACGCGGATTGACTTCCAAGACATAAATATCCTCACCCTGAATTGCAAACTGAGCATTCATTAACCCAATAACATTCAGGCTTCGAGCCAGTTGAGTCACTTGTTCTCGAATTTTATCCAGCAATTTTTCATCAAGATTATAGGCTGGCAGAGAACATGCAGAGTCACCGGAGTGAATGCCTGCTTGTTCGATATGCTGCATCAAGCCGCCAATCAGCACATGTTTGCCATCACAGATGACATCCACATCCATTTCAATCGCATTATCGAGGAAACGATCAAGCAGAACTGGTGAATCATGCGAAACATCAACCGCATCCTGCATATAAGTACTTAATTCTTCCTGGTTAAACACAATTTCCATTGCCCGACCACCGAGGACATACGATGGACGTACTACCAGAGGAAATCCAAGTTGCTCAGCACATGCTGTTGCCTGAGCGGTTGAGCGT
>DRLZ01000166.1 GCA_011322755.1 Crenotrichaceae bacterium | reverse complement strand
GCCCAGATGGTACGCGCATCGGGAATACTGCTGGAGTCGCGCAAACTGCAAAAACGTTGGAATGACAAACGATCAAGCAGTTGGTATTCCAGTCCTTCATCTGATATCCCATACAACTGTTGCAAGACGAGGACGCACACCATGCGCTCTGTGGAATACGGTGGACGATCGCCTTGTCGACTGGTCGGGTGTGGGGCAATACGATCAATCTCTGCGGCTAACGCAGAAAAATCTACATGGCGATTCAGCGTTTGCAGGATGTCTCCACAACGATCAAGTTTCCATTCTCGCTCTTTGGCGGCAAACAGACTTGTTTTGATAACAGTTCCTTGTTCAGGCATGGGCTTATACGGTGGATTTTCTTGATGACCCTTATTTTCTCATATTTGATTGAACCAATGCCCCGGGTTTTTAGAAGTTCCCAATATACTATTATAGTTTTTTTGTCAGCATGTCGTGAAAACAATTCCAGTCAAAGCCGGGGCCAGGATCTTGTTTTCTTTCAGGAGCAATATTGCTATGACCTGTAATATCGCTAGTCGACAAGCTAATGTAATTCTTTAATAAGACAGCGGTAATATCTGTGAGCTGCTGGTACTGTTCATTGGTATATAGCCCGGTATCCGTGCCTTCTAGTTCAATACCTATTGAGAAATTGTTACAACATGCACGTCCTTTATAGCATGATTGACCCGCATGCCAGGCACGTAGATTGAATGGTACATACTGAGTGATGTTACCATCCCGACTAATAAGGACATGAGATGATACATTAAGTCTATGAATTTTCTTAAAATAAGGATGTTCGTCTGGATCAAGACAGTTGGTGAATAATTGATCGATATAATGGGTACCAAAGTGTCCTGGTGGCAAACTGATACAATGAATAACAATTAATGAAATATCATCTTCTTCATTTCTTTTGTCACAATTAGGAGATAAAACGTGTCTGGCTTTAACTAGCCAGTGATTACTGATGATATGTGACATGGTAATTTAGTAGATGATGTGTAAATTTGAAAACAAGATAATAATCGTTGTAAATGCTACTATGTGTCACTCAATAGAACTCTAGAGTTAACTATTGTATAGAATTTATGTATAAGTGATAGGCATTTATACTCACTAGTTACTCAGCTGAAATTTAAAAAGGCATTATAAAATGTATATTGATTTTTCATCTTTCTTTGATCAATCCCTAAGGGGCACTGTTGGCTTTTATCCTGCCAAGAGTCATGAGAAAGCATTCCTGCGTATTTCAGATGGACTCAATCACCACCACAGTGCCTTTTTTCTACGTGGAGCTGCTGGTGTAGGAAAGACACATATATTGGAACGCTTGTATCGAAAACCAGAGGCTTCTCTTCGTAAAGCCTGGTTATCAGCTGAGACCCCTGATGTCTCCACAATTATGCAGTCTTTTGCTGATATGTACGACATGCGATGGGATCCTGATAGTCCAAATAAGTTGCGCAGTCGATTAGTAGACGATATTACCAACAAGAAAATTCCGGTTCTGTATATCGATAACATAATTAGCCTGGATGTAACAACTCTTATCAAATTAACCAACATTCTTCGATGGCGAAAACAATCATTGGCTAAAGTGGTTTTTGCAGGTCGGTTCAAACTCACCTCTGCTCTAACTATGTTTGTTAAACACAATGATATCAAAGCAATGCAATGTAAACTCCATGCTCTGGATGAGGCAGAAGTCCACGCTTATTTAGTACAAATGAGTCGCGTTTCCGGCTATGCTGGTCGAAGCCCCTTTGACAAAGGAGCTATTCATGCCTTAATTAAACATAGCCGTGGCATTCCTAAAAAATTAAATTGTCTATGTGACTTTTGTTTGTTTCTAGCACGTACTAACAATCTTTTTGTGCTGGATGAAGGGTTAATTGACCAAGCTGCTGAAAATCTTAAGAAGTTAAATCTCTGCACACTGGATGACAGCAATAATGCATCTTCAGAAACCGGGTCAAGACAGCAAAAACAATCATCATCACAAACTAACACGAAGAAAAAGACTGGTGTTAGATCTAATAAAAAACTATTTTCTAGATTTTCAGCGAAAAAAGACAATGCATCTCAACCGATTGAAAACCAGGAGGAAAATCACAGTATCACATATCAATGGAAAAAAACCGTTGACAGTTATTTTCGGGATCTCCCCCAAAATCACAGCAAGGCTATTAATCTAAAATCATCAAGAGAGATCTCATTAATAAGATCATTATTTGCATGCCTTTTATTGTCACTCGGTGTTGGCATCTTATATTACCTATATGGGGGTCAAAATCACCTCAATGGTCTTTTTCCTGATATTTTTCAGTCTAATCTAACAGCAACAGATAGTAGAAATAACACTTTAATCACTAATAACTCGCAAGCAAAACCGCTTCCAAAGATAGAGTCAAGACTCATTCAGAATCATAATCGTGTCGAACCTGCGCTTATTCTAGCGGTGTGGAATAATAGAATTTCAGAGGTTAAAGAGCTGCTGAAATTGGGTGTTGCAGTTAATGCCAGAAATCATTTCGGACATACACCTTTGATGGTTGCCTCCATCCTTGGGAATGAACAGATTGTAGAGTTAATGTTGGAAAATAATGCAGCAATCAATCTTGTTGATAATAAGGGGCTTACTGCGCTTATGTTGGCTGCAAGAAACGGACAGAGCAAGATCGTAGACTATTTATTAAGTAAGGGTGCAGAAATTGACACACAGGATAAACGCGGGATGACTGCAATTATGCATGCATCCTCATTTGGACATCAAAGCACAGTTGAAGTAATTCTGAAGCATAAACCTGAGTTAGAGTTCAAGAACGGTCAAGGGCAATCTGCAGATGCAATTGCCCAAGCTCTTGGTTATTACAATATTGCTGAAATCATACAGGCTGCTTTATAGGCTCAGCAGTATGCTAATAAAATTCATAAGTCCTGTATCTATGGCTCTCTTAGATCAGTGACGAAGGGAACACGCAATCCAACGATACAAAGCCCTGCCTCATGAAAAAATATGCATAATAAATCAGCAGAGATTACTTGTTAACTGGAAGTGTAGCCAGTCCAGTCATGAGAATGATCCCCGAAAACCAGGAAATAAGGGTTAAGATATTCTTCCTTGGCATTGTATGTCAAGGTTTTTCCTTGCAGATCGGTGACTTTTCCACCAGCTTGTTCTACAACACATTGTGATGCAGCAGTATCCCATTCCGAAGTTAAACCAATGCGTGGATACAAATCAGCTTTGCCTTCTGCTACCAGACACAGCTTTAACGAGCTACCCATTGAAACCAGTTCATGTGGCCCTAGTCGTTCCAGATAGCTGGAAAGCTCTTCCGTCTTGTGTGAGCGACTGCCAACCACGGTAAAAGGCTTAATCGCCTGCTTGCGAACCTTAATCTTTTCTGGTTGCTGGTTTTTAAGCTGTTTCCACGCACCGAGCCCTTGCGCTGCAGAGTAACAGATGCCGCTGACAGGAACATAGACAACACCCAGGATGGGTCGGTTATTTTGAATTAAAGCAACATTAACTGTGAATTCACCATTTCGCTTGATAAACTCTTTTGTGCCGTCGAGTGGATCAAGCAGCCAATACGTATCCCATTGTTGGCGTTCTGAATAAGGAATTTGCGATGATTCTTCTGAGAGAATAGGCAACGCAGGAGAGAGTTTTTCCAGCCCGGCAACCAGGCAGTGATGAGAAGCAAGATCAGCTGCAGTTAAAGGTGATTGATCATCTTTGGTATCAATTTCAAAATCTGTATCATAAATTTTGAGAATCTCCCCTCCTGCCTGGATAGAAAGTATGATTGTTTCGTCGAGAAAATGCTTTAAATTAATTTGATTCATAGTGTAAAGTCTTTGTTGACTAGCTCCAGAGTTAAATATAATGCGGCAATTGTTCGGGCTTCAGTACATTCACCGCTTCTGACTAATGATTGGATATCTGTGATCTTCCAGGGGACAACCTCAAGTTGCTCAGGTTCGTCACCTTGCAGTCGTTGTTCATACAAATCCCACGCAATGAGAACGTCGATACTGTGCGACATATAAGCAGGGGCGAGCGTGAGTGGGGTAATATGTTTTAGATTATTAGCGCCATAACCGGCCTCTTCCTGTAATTCACGGTTCGCAGCCTGATAGATGGTTTCTCCAGACTCAATTCTGCCTTTTGGCAATCCTAATTCATAACGATCAACGCCTGCACAGTATTCACGAACAAGTAATACAGTGTCATCATCGATCAGAGGAACAATCATCACAGCGCCAGGTGAATGTGTACTACAAAGCCGCTCGTAATGGCATACAAGCTGATTACTAAACTGTAATTCCAGCTGTTCAATTTTAAAGAGTCTGGAATGGGCCAACAGCGATCTATTCAGGATGACTGGCTTGGTTAACATGTCTTAGTGGTAACAATGATAATTTTGTGGACGACTAAATACATTAACGCAGATGATTATCCTGTTTCAAAATCAATCTGTTAGAAGAGTCACATCAAATCGGAATGCAAATCTTTTCCCGTGTACATTTATTCATCCAGCGACGCCATAGTATAGCCGTTATCGACAGATTATGATTGAATTATCATGTATTCTTGCTTATACTGCTCTGCTCATTGCCGACTGCCGAGGTGGTGAAATTGGTAGACACGCTAGCTTCAGGTGCTAGTGGGGGTAACCCCGTGGAGGTTCAAGTCCTCTCCTCGGCACCATCTGTTATTTTTTCAAAAATACCAATATTGATGAAAAATCAATAAATACATCTAGTTAGAGAAGATTTGAATAGTTTCGTTTTTTCAAAATAACCCATAAACACCTATTTTTCTGATAAACTTTACGCCAAGATTACGCCAACAACGGTTCGTGATATGGCTACATTCAGAAAGCGCGGAAAATCTGTCCGAGTAGAAGTTTACAAAAAGGGTGTTCGCCAATCAGCGACATTTGATTCCATCACCCAGGCACGGGAATGGGCAGTGGTGACTGAATCTGCAATTGTCGAGCGAAAATCAAACCAAATTGTTACCAATAAAACGGTTGATGATGCCTTCGTGCGTTATTCAGAAGACATCTCACCTGCCAAAAAAGGCGCGCGATGGGAAATTATTCGTTTAAATTTATTGCGAAAGTATCCTTTAGCCGCCATTCCACTGATTGATTTAACAGCCATTGATATTGGCACTTGGCGCGACCAACGCTTACGTGAAGTCTCTGCAGCTTCAGTGAATCGTGAATTAAACATCATCTCATCAGTTTTTTCTGTTGCTCGAACAGAATGGCGCTGGATCAAACAAAACCCTGTATCAGAAATC
>DRLZ01000165.1 GCA_011322755.1 Crenotrichaceae bacterium | reverse complement strand
TTGCATCGCCTTATATCGAGATATCGACTGATTGGGATGAATATTTAACAACACGCAGCGGCTCGTTCAGATACCGGCTTCAACGTAAAGCAAAAGCAGTCGCAAAGGCGGGAGATATCGCCATTCGATGGTATTCAGATGAGTTTGATAGCGAGCAATTGCTTAAGGATATACTGACAATTGAAGCCAATAGCTGGAAAGTCGAAGCTGGGATGGCGATTTCACATCGACCAGTTGAACAAAGATATTATGAACAATTAATCCCCTTTATGGCCACAAATGGTTTGCTGATGGCGAATGTTCTCTCGATTGACGGCAATCCTGCAGCCTATGGGTTGTGTTATAACTTTAAACAGCGGTGGGGGCAGTTAAAAACATCTTTTGATGACCAATACAAAGCATATTCACCTGGAAAGCATCTTGTTGATCTGTCAGTTGAACAAGCGTTCAAAGAAGGTGCCAGAGAATTTGATTTTTTAGGTGACCGTATGCGTCATAAGCTTGAGTGGACGGATCAAGTCCGCAACCACAACAACCTATACATCTACAATTCGAGTAGCCTGAGCGGAAAACTCACCGGTGTTGTCAAAAGACTATCCACCAGAATCAAAGCATTCAGCAAAACCAGCAAAAAAACTTAGCATATCTTATCGTATTTTGCCTGTGCATTTCTCAATCAATCAAGACAACACTCTTTATTTGATACAATGCTGTCGAGTGAGCAATCATATGAATGAACACTTCTTCTGAAAACAAGCTGATGGCTGCAAACCTCTCATCGCAACATGTGTCAAACAAAGTACTATTGAGCCTTTTTTTTCCTGAAACGATTTGAATCCATTATGACTCATCGAGTTATTCGCATTGCGACACGCCGCAGCAAGCTTGCTCTATGGCAAGCAAATCACGTTGCAGAGGTTTTATCCACAGCCATTCCAGAGGTTCAGACTGAACTTGTTGAAATCACAACACAGGGAGACAAGATTCTCGATACTCCCTTAGCTAAAATTGGTGGAAAAGGTCTGTTTGTAAAAGAATTAGAACAGGCCATGCTCGATAAAAATGCAGATATTGCTGTGCACTCAATGAAAGACGTTCCTGTTCTGTTTCCAGCTGGACTGCAACTGTCAGCAATTTTACAGCGAGAAGATCCGACAGATGCATTTGTCTCAATTGACTATTCTGATTTTGATCAACTCCCATCAACGGCGACAATCGGCACTTCAAGTTTACGCAGGCAATCCCAGCTTCTGGCTAAAAGCCAGGATTTCAATATAAAAAGCCTCAGAGGCAATGTGAATACGCGCTTGGCAAAACTGGAAAATGGTGACTACGATGCCATCATTCTTGCCAGTGCAGGATTAAAACGTCTGGGACTGGAACATCATATTACCCAGAAGCTTTCCCCCGACCATAGTTTACCTGCCATTGGTCAAGGCGCTATCGGCATTGAAAGTCGCATCAATGATGATCAACTCAATGAATGGTTGAAACAACTCAATCACACGGAAACAGTGACTTGTGTAACAGCAGAACGCGCGCTAAACGAAGGTTTAAATGGCGGTTGTCAGGTTCCTATTGGTGGATTTGCCGAGTATACGAACAACAATCAGCTTAAACTCAAAGGTCTTGTTGCAGATCCCAACGGGTCGCAAATCATTCAAGCAGAAATCAGTGGACCCCGTAGCCAGGCGTATCAGCTCGGATCAGCATTAGCCAAACAGCTGCTCTCAATGGGTGCTGATAAAATTTTGGCTCAACTCTATGCCTGATTGCCCCACCCGACTCCAAGGTACACGCGTTCTGGTGACTCGCCCGGAACACCAGAATCAACATTTATCCCGGTTAATTGAACAGGCTGGCGGTATCGCCATTCAGTTTCCTGTACTCGCTATCGTGGCTTCAGATAATTCACGGTCAATTAACCGGAAACTTTCAACAACACAGATCTATGACTGGATTATCTTCACCAGTGCGAATGCCGTCAATTACGCCATTGAGATGAGCAAGCATCAACTGCCAATCAGTGACAATACAAAAATTGCTGCGATTGGCTCTCGCACTGCACAAAGCTTGCAAGATTATGGTATATCAGTAGATTTAATCCCCAAAAATGCGAATAGCGAAGGTCTGCTTGCAGCATTACAAATGCAACAAATCCAGCATCAACAGTGTCTGATTATAAAAGGTGAAGGTGGTCGCTCGGTTCTAGCAGCATCACTTAAACAACAAGGCGCGGATGTACACACTGTCGATGTCTATCGCAGGATTTGTCCGGATGTCAATGCAGATAACCTACTGAATCAATGGCAACACGAACCCATTAACTATGTAACAATTACCAGTATCGAAACTTTGAATAACCTTATCAGTATCATCGGCATCAAAGGTTTTCGATTATTGCGGGACACAACAATTGTTGCACTCAGCAAACGCGTCCATGATGAAGCGCTTAGCAAAGGTTTGCCAAATGTCCTGACCGCAACAACAATATCCGATGCCGGTATAATTGAAAGTATTGTAATGAAACAGAAAATTGATCTAGACAGCGCACCACGTGTACAATCAAATTAATCCATTTGGGAAAAACTGGAGCTCCAACGGTGGTAGAAAACACAGAAATGAATACACAAACAGCGCCTGTCGCTGAAACCCAGACTGCTGAAATCAACAATCGTCCAAACAAAAAAAGGGTTTCACTCGGATCCGTTGTTATCGCATTCACCTTACTGGGGCTGCTCGCACTTGCTGGTGTCGGTTATTTTCTATGGGATCAGCTGCGATCCCAGCAGGAAGGCTTGGGTGGAAACCTGGACAAGGGTGACAAACGAATCATAGAGCTGCGCAAACAAATCAATACAACACAGACCCAATTAACAACAACCGAAAAACAATTAACCAATATCACAGAAACACTCAATAACAAAGATAAACAATATGAACGATTACTTAAAGAGCAAAGCAAACTGTACGAGGATCGTTTAAAGAATACACATGCGCAACTTGGCGTCAAAATGGATCATATTCAACGTCAGCTCGGTAAAACCAGAGGTGACTGGCTGGTCGCTGATGCCGAATATCTGTTAAGTGTTGCAAATGAACGCTTGCAACTCACCCAGGACATCAATACCACAATCATGGCACTCGAAGCAGCAGACCACAGACTCCGGGAAAGCGGTGATGGAGGCGTGTTTAAAGTACGTGCTGAGATTGGAGAAGAAATCAGCTCTTTGAAAAAAGTCAAAAGTACAGACATTGTCGGGTTGATGAGCCAACTCAGCATCTTGCAAAAAAGCGCAAACACACTTCAGTTGTCACTGCCAACAATTAACGCGATTCCACCATCTGATCAAGAGACTCCGCAGCAAGTCACAAATAACAAAGATGCCACACCTTTGGATAAAGCTGTCGACAGAGTACTGACTGATCTAAAAGGAATGGTGATCATTCGTAAACGTGATCCGAACACAATCACTGTCTTGCAACCTGAAGAAGCCAGGATAATCCGTGAAGATTATTTGATCCGACTGGATATGGCGAAATCAGCGCTGGCTCGCAGAAACGAAACTGAGTTTGTCACCAGTTTATCTTCTGCAAAAGATTGGCTTGAAGAGCATTTTAATACACAAACCAGCGATGTAAAAACTGCTCTGCAAACAATAGAAAAACTCATGCAAACAAGATTAAGATCTCAATTACCAGATATTAGTCGTTCCCTGAAAATGCTTAGAGATGTCACCAAATTTCGTCTCAATGCTGACCAGCATCAATCATCTCCTACCAGCAAGTCCAGGCAAAATCAGAACAACCCTAAGATAATCACCAAGCCACAACACAAAACAACAGGTGCAACGCAGTGAAAAAACTGACAATCATTGTTATTGCTCTTATTCTCGCAGGATTTGCGTCTTACCATCTCGCAGAGTATTTAACGTCTGAAAGCGATAAAGGCCAGGTCATTGTTGGTATCAGCAACTATACACTTGAAACAACATTCTATGTCTTTGCATTGTTCCTGGGATTGGCTTTTATCCTATTTTACCTGTTGGTAAGAATGCTCATTCTACTCTGGAAAAGCCCAACAATAATCAAGAAAAAGTCACTGACTAAAAAGCAGCTCCTGGCACAAAATGCACTTGTCACCAGCCTGGTTGACTCTGCTGAAGGTAACTGGGAAAAAGCCGAGAATACGTTAATCAAACATGCTGCGAATAGCGCTGCTCCCTTAATTCATTTCCTTACTGCGGCAAGAACAGCCCATTCCAGAGGCGCCACGGATAAACGCGACGAATATCTCAAACAAGCATATGATTCAACACCTGATTCAGATATCACTGTTGGGATTACGAAAGCAGAATTACATTTATCGGGTGAAGAATATGATCAAGCGCTGGATACACTAAAGCGACTCGATCTAATCAGTCCCGGACATGCTGTTGTTCAGAGCTTACTGCATAAGACTTATGAAAAACTCAATGACTGGGATGCGGTACATAACTTACTTCCCGGACTTAAAAAGAACAAAACGATAATGGATCTGGACATACATGCAACCGAAGTAACAGCATATAGTGAACGATTGAAACTCTCTGTTGCAAGCAACGACATCGATCAACTCAAGGAATTGTGGAATTCAATTCCCGACCGTATCAAACGTGATCCTGAGGTTTGCTCAGTTTATTTCGCAGGAATGATTGAATCCAATCAAGGCCGTGAAATAGAGAAAGAATTGTATAAAATCTTATCAAAAAACTGGAATAAGACATTACTTGTACTATTCGGCTCTATCGAATCATCCGAACCAGAAAAACAACTGAAGCAAACCGAGAAATTTCTTAAAAAACATGCCGATGACGCTATATTGTATCGTGTGCTGGGAAAACTCTGCATGCGCCAGAACAAACCAGAGGAAGCCATCGCTTATCTTAAACAAAGCATTAACCTCGAACCCAGCGTAACAGCATACCAACTCCTTGGTGATTTGCTGTCTCAACAGCAAGGACAGATAGAAAGCGCCAACAAATATTATCGTAAAGGACTACTACTCGCTTCGGATGAAATTGTCAGAGAAACCCAGGATGAAAACATTGTAGACGAAAAACCGCCAGAGCATAGCCCTGTAATCCAGCAACAACAGGAAGAAACAATGACCTAGTGTTCCAATCATCATGTTATTCCAAGCGAATCCCAGATTTCGTCCACACGTCGTTTCACTTCATCCGACATGCTAATCGGTCTGCCCCATTCCCTGGATGTTTCACCCGGCCATTTATTCGTTGCATCAAAACCAATTTTTGATCCCAAACCGGATACAGGCGAGGCAAAATCAAGATAATCAATTGGTGTATTTTCAAGTAAAGTAACATCCCGCGCTGGATCCATACGCGTTGTCATTGCCCAGATCACATCTTTCCATTCTCGAATATCAACATCATCATCGGTAACAATCACAAACTTGGTATACATAAACTGTCTTAAAAACGACCAAAGACCGAGCATGACGCGTTTGGCGTGTCCTGGATATTGTTTCTTCATGCTAATAATTGCCAAGCGGTATGAACACCCTTCCGGGGGCAAATAAAAATCCGTAATTTCAGGAAATTGCTTCTGCAACAAGGGAACAAATACTTCATTCAGCGCGACCCCAAGCACCGCAGGTTCATCTGGTGGACGACCCGTATACGTACTATGGTAAATTGGTTGCTCACGCTGGGTGATACACTCGATGGTAAAAACAGGAAATTGCTCAACTTCATTGTAATAGCCAGTATGGTCGCCAAACGGCCCTTCCGGAGCAATCTCATCTGGATAAATATAGCCTTCCAAGACAATTTCGGCACTGGCAGGAACTTGAAGATCACTGGTTTTACACTTGACGACTTCTGTTTTGCTGCCACGCAATAAACCGGCAAAAGCATACTCAGACAAGCTATCAGGTACAGGTGTTACTGCGGCCAGAATGGTTGCAGGATCGGCTCCTAATGCTACTGCAACGGGGAACGGTTCGCCTGTTTTTTGTTGCTGCCATTCCCGAAAATCGAGTGCTCCACCACGGTGTGACAGCCAGCGCATGATCGTTTTATTTTTAGCAATGACTTGTTGACGGTAAATTCCCATGTTCTGGCGGTCTTTTAATGGCCCACGAGTAATCACCAATGCCCAGGTAATCAACGGCCCGACATCCTCTGGCCAACAGGTCTGAATGGGATAACGTCCCAGATCAATTTCATCACCATACAACACCACTTCCTGAGCAGCAGCTTGACGAACGATTTTTGGATTCATATTCAAGACATTGCGGAACACTGGCAACTTATCCCACGCATCCTTCATACCTTTCGGTGGATCTGGTTCTTTCAGAAATGCCAATAGCTTTCCGACCTCACGCAAGGCGCTGATAGAACGCTCTCCCATTCCATAAGCGACACGTTCAGGCGTACCAAACAAATTAGCCAGCAACGGAATGGATGCGTCTTTTGGCTTATCGAACAACAGTGCAGGGCCCCGGTTGCGCAAGGTTCGATCGCAGATTTCTGTGATTTCAAGATGAGGATCAATTTCAACACCAATGTGTTTCAATTCACCCATTTGCTCCAGTTGAGCGATAAAATCACGCAAGTCTTTATATTGCAACAGTAATCTCCGCTATCTGACTATGCACTCTGCGCTGCATCTATAATTCCTGAGTGCCGAAGTAACGCATCAATTTCAGGTTCCCGACCCCGAAATGAAACAAATAAGTCCAGCGCTTTCTGACTACCACCTTTTTCCAGAATGGAGTGCAAAAAATGTTGCCCTGTCTGCTTGTCAAAAATACCTTTCTCTTCAAACAGTGAAAACGCATCACTGGATAATACTTCAGCCCATTTGTAACTGTAATACCCTGCAGCATAACCACCTGCAAAAATATGTGAGAAACTGTGTGGAAAACGGTTGAAAGCTGGTGGTTTCAGTACAGAGACCTGATCGCGCACTTGCTGCAGGATCTGATAAATACGCTCGCCCTGCTGCGGATCGTACTCAGCATGAATTCGCATATCAAAAATAGCAAATTCAAGTTGCCTGACCAGCTGCATCCCGCTTTGAAAATTTTTCGCCTTGAGCATTTTTTCCAGCATACTGTCAGGAAGCGGTTCACCGCTTTCATGATGTGCCGAAAAGAGTGCCAACGCCTGTTTTTCCCAGCACCAGTTTTCCATAAACTGGCTGGGCAATTCCACAGCATCCCATTCAACACCATTAATGCCAGACACGCCTAAGTACTCAATTTGAGTCAGCATATGATGCAAACCATGACCAAATTCATGAAACAAGGTCGTCACCTCATCATGTGTGAGTAAAGACGGCTTATCATCAGCTGGTGGCGTAAAGTTGCAAGTCAGAAATGCAACCGGGGTTTGAATTTGCTCACCGACTCTCCTTCTGCTGATACAATCATCCATCCAGGCACCTCCGCGTTTTTTTGGACGCGCATAAAGATCAAGATAAAACTGCCCTCGCAACTGCCCATCTACATCTTTGATTTCAAAAAACTGTACATCTGGGTGCCAGGTATCAACACCTTGTTGCTGTTTGATAGATAACCCATATAAACGTTCGACGACTTTGAATAAGCCATCAATCACTTTGTCTGCCGGGAAGTAGGCTTTTATTTGCTGCTGGGAAATATCATACAAATGGGTTCGTAATTGCTCTGAGGCATAAGTAATATCCCACACCTGTAGTTCAGATAGATTGAGATGTTGTTTTGCAAAGCCTGTCAATTCACTCAGCTCTGCCTTCGCCATTGGCAAGGCTCGTTTAGCCAGATCATTCAGAAAATCCAGTACCTGTTGCGGACTGTCTGCCATTTTGGTTTGCAAAGAATAGTCTGCATAATGATCAAACCCGAGTAATTGCGCCTGTTCATGCTTGAGCTGAAGTATTTCTGCCATCACTGCAGAATTGTTGTATTTTTTATCATGTGGTCCCTGATCAGATGCCCGTGTTGAGAAGGCTTCATACAATTCTTGTCGCAGCTCGCGATTTCTGGCATATGTCATGACGGCGATATAACAAGGAAATTCCAGGGTCAATAACCAGCCAGAAAGCTGTTTCTGTTGAGCAGCTTGTTTTGCAACCGCAAGTGCAGTCTCAGGAACACCATCAAGCTGGCTGGAATCAGTGATGTGTTTTGACCAGGCATTGCTTGAATCCAGTATGTGCTCTTCAAATTCGCTGCTGAGCCGAGACAATGACTCAGCAATCTCACGATAGCGTTTTTGTTTTTCCGCTGTCAACGCGACACCTGACAGCCTGAAATCACGTAATGAAATATTAATCACACGTTGTTGAGCCGGATCGAATGATACAAATTCCGGGCTCTCAGCAATACTTTCAAATGCGTCATATAAGCGCTTGTTCTGACCCAACTCACTCCAGTAAACACTTAATTTTGGCAAACAGGCATTATGCGCTTCACGTAGCTGTTCACTGTTAACAACTGCATTCATGTGCTGTACAGGTGCCCAGGCTCTACTCAATCGATCATGCATGTCGTCCAGTGGCTCGATTAAATTTGACCAACTGTAGTTCCCGGAATTCTCGTCCAGCAAATGAACCAGTGAACGACGGAGATCAGCCAGTATCACGTCAATTGCGGGTTCTACATGTTCGGGTTTAATCAATGAAAACGCAGGTAATATACGATTTTTAGTTAATAGAGGATTGTCCATAGATTACTGTGTCCTAATGGGTGCTATCAATGATGTGATCATTATAAAGAAAAGTGAATTACAAATAGTGAAGCTGCTATTGGAAGTTCCCGGTTCAAAAGATAGGAATTCACACAACTCTTCAAGTATACCGAGATTTTCTGACTATTCTGTCAATTAATTGAGCAACCAGCCACTGTAAAATCATAACTTTCTTTAAATTGGGAGTTAGATTGTGCCCAATATGGCGAGATAATATAACGACCACATGTAGTTAAACTACTTTTTAGGCAACAACAGCCAGATTAACGAGGCTGACTTTTTACCTAGATCGCTAACAAATATTTGAAGTTAATTCGAATGTAAGCAGAAAAACCTGAATGAACCAAATAAAACCAGCAGACTGACTTATAACATCTTCGAAGACAGCTCATAAGGATGATGGACAGTTGAAGTTTCTCTTGAGTCATTGCATAAGACACACAAGACAGGAAAGTAGCAACAAACTTTATTGTTAAATTAAGCAATAAAACATGTAGTAGTTAATTTAATTGGTATTAATAGACATGCTTCCCACACAAAGGCCAGTTCTTAGAAATAAAACAACACATAGAGGTGTCTTGCTGTTGTATGTCTTGACAGTCACTAAGACATATTATGTATTAGTGATTTCTTCAGGTAATTGCAACGGTTGCGAGACTACCGCAAGTGGCATTTTGACCCGCTTGTTTGCTATTTGAAATAATAAACGCGTTAATTCATCAGTCAAACCCGAACCTTCAAGTTTATTAACAGCAGGTATACTCGCAGGCTCAGGGCTACTACCTTCATCCGATTCATGCATCTGTACTAACAGGCGACTGATAATAACAATATCACCAAGATCCATTTCCTTGCCAGAATCATACATCAAGTCAGATGAGGCTTCTGGTATACAAGAGAGCTGTTGTGGAAGACCCAACTTTTCGAGCACAAAAGAACCCATAAAACCACGTACAATAGGCCAGCCTCTATCAATTTCATCCTGACTATACATCTGACTTGGAAAATCATCAACATAGTGTGAAAAAGGCATAATTCCTATATTCGAAATGAGTCCTGCAGTTAAAGCCTGTTTCGGGTCAACAGTTTCGGTTAGTGATGCCAGCGCAAAACATAAACCAGAAATTAGCAAGCTTTGGGCACTAGATTTTTGTATTTGCTCTACATAGGGCCGATTACTGGACTTTAACACATAATTGTTACAGGCATTTTTAATCACATAACGTGCTGCTTCCATGCCAATCACATTAATTGCGTCAAGTGCTGTATAGACAGTGCCAGAGTTGTGAAATAACGGCGAATTGGCTACAGACAAAAGTTTTGCAGTTAAGACTGGGTCTGTCTCTACAATCCGGGCAGCTTGGCTCTTGTTGATGTTACGTGAGAACGCCCGGGTAACCATATCAGCAACCGATGGAAGCACAGCCAAAGCCAGCTCTTCCTGCATGTAATTTTGATAAAGTGCCTGGAATAATTGACTATCTTCCAGTTCAGGAGGAACCACTTTTATTTCTACAGCTTCACCCATAATCTCGGAATCAATACTTTCCTGGCAACTTGCCAAAACTTCCTGCGAAACACGTAACACCGTTACAGGTGTTGAAGTTGTCGCTGTTGTTGTGTGCTTATCTCCTGTTGATAGTGGAAATCTTGATTGTGCCGACCCGGCTGAAATCTCATATCCGCGGCCACTATTCGATTCAATCCTGACAGTCCCTTTAAGTAAATACAGCACGCTGTTAAGCGGTTCATTTTCAACAAACAGCTTTACATTTGAATCGAATTTTTCTGCATATCCACCGATTGAAAATGCCGTTAGCTCATCATCACTCAAGCTTCGTACAGGGATAAGTTGTTTCAGGCTATCAATACTAATCGAGTCTTTATCACCATGTGATATATCACAACCTGATGGTGCTACAGTCAGTGGCGTTTTCATTTCTGAGTCAAAATCAACGAAACCAGAAGATCGAGAGATTATCTTTTTAAGTGCGTTCACAGTCATAATACCCAATTTCAATAAATCAGTTGGAATTTATAAATTGAACTGCATTGTTTAGCGCAATCTATAAAACCAGATCATATACAGTAAAACTAGACTGAAATTCAACTTTATTCAAGATCATCTAATTATTTATACAAAAAGTGGAATGCTATTCGCTTAACGACCACGGTTAGTTTACATAATACTTTAGCTTAGGATACTCTTTTCCGACCGCATTCGTGCGTATAAATAAGAATATCAGCACTTTGCACCTGTTCCTGCAACATTTTGTGTCATACTTGCACAAGCTTTCATCGCCTCCACTTTCGGCATAATTTTCTTCCAGACGGCATTTTCAGCAAAATACAAATTGATATGCTCTGTTTGAAGCCTGTAGAATAGACTGACAGGAAATATTCTATGCCGATCAGACAGTTCAATAATCTTATCCCAAGCTTCGGAAAACGTGTCTACATTGACGAACAAGCCAGCGTCATTGGCGAGGTCATTATTGCAAATGATGTTTCTGTCTGGCCAGGAACTGTTATCCGCGGGGATGTTGCTCCGATTCGTATTGGATCAGGAACAAACATACAGGATGGCTCAGTTCTTCACGGAACACATGCAGGTCCGTATTCTGGTGATGGATTTCCGCTGTCAATTGGTGACTATGTGACTGTTGGTCATGGCGCTGTTGTCCATGCCTGTAGCGTTGGAAATCACTGTCTGATAGGAATTGGCGCCATCGTGATGGACGGCGCGGTCATACAGGATAATGTTATTTTAGGCGCAGGCGGCCTCGTTGCTCCAGGAAAACAACTGGAAAGCGGTTTTCTCTACGTTGGAGCACCAGCGCGTAAAATTCGTGAATTAACCAAAGATGAACTGGAGTTTCTTGACTATTCTGCCAAACAATACATTCAGTTAAAAGACAGTTATTTAAAGCAACTCGACTCACAGATCTAAACAGGAAGTCAATTCAATGGCTAAATCATTCACATACACTATTAATGAAAACCCTCAGGAAATCCTTAATAAAGTCAGACTTATCGCTTCCGAAAAAGGTATTGATGTATCGGGTGATCACCAAAAAGGCCAGCTATCAGGTCAAGGTATCAATGCTGATTATGTCATGCAAGACTCAACCTTGACAATCACTGTGCAAAAGAAACCCATGATTGTTCCGTGGTCAATGGTTGAGAAAATGGTTGCTAAATTTGTGGATAACGACAATTCAACACAAGTTGTTTAAGCACGATACAACGACTAATGCCACTGTATTGACAAAATTCAGCAGACCTGGATTTCATTCTTCCTGAGCAGACTCTATTG
>DRLZ01000164.1 GCA_011322755.1 Crenotrichaceae bacterium | reverse complement strand
CGATGGTGATAGCGTGCCAATTGTTCAGTCTCGTATAACACCACAGTGACACCTTCAGCATGTCTCGAAAGCGCAGGATATCCTGTTACTTTATTGGTTTTAGCATGGCTCAGATGCTTCAGCGGTATCTCTCCAAACACCCAGTCTTTACTTACCGTACTTTTCAAGGCTTTTTCTGCAATTGTTGTAAAAGCGCGACCCGCATCTTTCATTAACTGTGCTTGCAATGCTTGCAGATTGCGAGAGCAAGCAATGGTTTTACCTTGATCGATAATAATGAAATTCATCCGCAGATGATCATCCAGCGCATTTTCATCCAGCATGTCAGTGTGCAAGTGAAGATTCGCTGATTGTTTCAAAACAGTTGTTAGCTGTTGATGCAGCGAACCATTGCCCACATCAAGCTGTTGCAGACAGCGATCTGCATAGTCCGGCACCGGAACAAAGTATTTACGCAATGATTTTGGCAGCGATCTGATCAGTCCGCATATCTTGTCGCGCAACAACCCCGGCACAAGCCATTGAAACGCGACTGGATCAACCTGAGAGAGCAAATGCAACGGGATGATCGCAGTCACACCATCTTCCTGATGCCCTGGTTCCAGACGATACTTAAGCTGATAAGAATATGAACCAACGTGTATTTCATCTGGGTATTGACAATTAATCCGCTCCGATTGTTCAACATCAAGCACATCCTTAATATCCAGTTTCAATGCATCGACCTGATTAGCGTCAGCCTGCTTCAACCATTTATCCAGTGTATATCCATCCCAGATTTTTTTAGGCAAGCGGGCATTAAACCACTCAAAACGTTGTTCATCAGACACAAGCAAATCAGGTCGACGACGCTTGTGTTGCAAATACTGGACAGATTCAACCAGCTTGCGATTATGCACAAAAAAACCGGCCTGTGACGATAAATCCATTTGCACCAGCGCCGAGCGAATAAAAATTTCTCGTGCGGCGTTTTTGTCGACACTGTCATACGGAATTTTTCGACGCGGAACCAGTACCAGGCCAGACAAAATAATGCGTTCATAAACAAACACCCGTTTTGCCTTGCGCGACCAGTGTGCGTCAAACAACTCACGCTTGCTTAAATGTCGGGCACTGTGTTCTATCCAAGCTGGTTTTATTTTCGCAACTGTTCGTGCGTAAAGCTTGCTGGTTTCAACTTGTTCGGCACTCACCACCCATTTTGGCTTACTCTGGAATAATCCGGACCCTGGGTGAATATGGAATTTTTTATTACGTAAGCCCAGGTAATCAGCCGCTTCTTCGCGCATTCCTACAAACAACAATAAACCCGGCAAAATTGCTCGATGAATGGCATCAAAACTTGCTGCGTCCTGATTCAGCGTGAGTCCCATCTGTCCCTTGATAATCTGGAGTAGCTGATGATGGATGTCTTCCCATTCCAGCAGCCGTCGATACGATAAAAAATGCTCTCGACAATACTGACGCAGCTTGCGATTAGACAAATGCTTTTTGTTGTATTCAAAACACTGCCACAGTTTTAACAAGCTCAGAAAATCAGAGTCATCAACGACATATTCCGCATGTTTTTCATCTGCTGCCCTGGTCTGATCGACAGGTCTTTCACGTGGATCCTGAACACTCAGTCCAGCGGCGATCACGCACAACTCCGTCAGACAATTTTCTGATTTTGCCGCCAGCAACATTCTCCCCAAACGAGGATCAATTGGCAACTGGGCCAGTTGTTTGCCAAGATTGGTAATCCGTTCATGCTCATTAAAAGCATTCAGCTCAATCAAGGTTTTAATCCCGTCACGAATCATCTTGTGATCTGGCGCTGCCAGAAAAGGAAACGATTGAATATCACCAAGCCGCAACATGGTCATTTGCAAAATCACCGCAGCAAGGTTGGTGCGTAAAATTTCCGGCTCTGTAAACGCAGGTCTGTCATTAAAATCTTCTTCACTGTACAAGCGGATACAGATTCCCGGCCCCAAACGCCCACAACGCCCAGCACGCTGATTGGCGCTGGCTTGTGAAATCGGTTCAATTGGAAGACGCTGTAGCTTGGTGCGAAAACTGTAGCGACTAATCCGTGCTTTACCGAAATCAATCACCGCTCGCACACCGGGCACAGTTAATGATGTTTCTGCAACATTGGTCGCCAGAATAATCCGTGATTGACGGTGCGACGCAAAAACACGTTGCTGTTCTTTCACGTTCAAACGTGAATACAATGGCAACACTTCGTCGTGATGATCACCGTGTTTGCGCAATACTTCAGCCGCTTCACGTATCTCACGCTCACCGCTGAAAAATACCAGAATATCACCCCGCTCTTGCTCACGTATTTCAGCAATGGCATCCAGCAAAGCCCGATATTCCGGACTCACAGAGTCTTTATCCTGCTTATCCGCAATCGTTCGATAACGTGTTTCAATCGGATATGAGCGGCCACCAACCTCAATCACCGGCGCACCATCAAAATGTGTTGAAAACTCATCAGTATCCAGCGTTGCGGATGTAACAATTACTTTCAAATCAGGGCGACGAGGCAACAGCCACTTTAGATAACCAAGCAAAAAATCGACATTCAGACTACGCTCATGTGCCTCATCAATAATCAATGTATCGTATTGCTCAAGAAAGCGGTCTGAACGGGTTTCAGCCAGCAATATTCCATCTGTCATCACCTTGATTAAACTGTATGGACGCACCTGCTCATGAAAACGCACTTTGTAGCCAACCAGATCACCAAGCTTGCTGCCCAGCTCATCCGCAATTCGTTGCGCGACCGTGCGTGCCGCCAACCGGCGTGGCTGGGTGTGGCCGATAAAACCAGACTTACCACATCCGGCTGCCAGACAGATTTTGGGTAACTGGGTTGTTTTACCGGAACCCGTTTCACCGGAAATAATCACAACCTGATTTTGCTGAATAGCATTTGTGATTTCAGTTACTTTACCTGAGACAGGGAGATCCGGATAAGTAATCGATGGGATCGACTGGATACGTTGCTCACAGAGCGCAACGGATTTATCGATGCGTTGCGTTATTTTTGCCAGCAATGATTGATCAGCGACTTGACCCGCTTGAATGCACACCGCTTCAAAGCGTTTCAAATCAGCTCGCAACCGATACTGATCCTTGCGCAAGCAACTGTTTATTCGATCTTTTATGGAATGCACTTGGTTAGCAGTTATCATCAACTTACATTGAATGGAGAAATAGAATCACTCAGTACTATGACATTCTATCGAGCCGGTGAAAGAATAGTACTGGGGAATCATACCTTAACAAATCGCAAAGACTTGTATTGAGCAACAAAATGTTGTATAGGTTGAATTTTAGGCATCAATACATATGCTATCAGCAAATCTAAACTGAGGTCGATATGCCCAGACTTTTTCATCATCGCCAGATTTTGTTCATCCTGATATTCCAGATGTACTCTGCTCACGCAGCCATCATTCAGGTTAACACAACTGTTCCCGAGACAATCAGCGACGGTTTGTGTTCGTTGACTGAAGCCATCACCGCAGCAAATACAGATACGTCTGTAGACGCCTGTCCAGCTGGTCATGGCGCAGACATTATACAACTTGAACAGACGACTTACACACTCACCAGTGTGAATAATGTCAATCAGGGAGCAAACGGTTTACCTGTTATCACAACCAATATCACAATTCAGGGGATTGATACCAGGTCTCCAGGAACACCACAGATAGAAACTGTCATCATGCGAGATCCGGGTGAAATTGAAGGAGGTAATTTTTCTCCTCCTGTTCCGGATGAACAACCAGTCATCATCAGAAACCCTGCTCCTCCGATGCGTTTGTTAAGAGTCTCTAATACAGGAGAATTGGTATTGAAAAACCTGATTATGAGTGATGGATTACTGGAAGGAGCATCCCAATCCGATTTCATGTTGACAAGTGGAGGTTGTGTATTGAATCAAGGCAGCCTGAAAATCGAACATGTCATCGCTCGAAAAAATAATGCGACGGATGGTGGTGCTATTTATTCATCAGGCGAATTAACAATCACTGATAACAGTATTATTTCCAATAACCGATCAACCCGCAATGGAGGTGCAATTCATGCCAGTAACACCACACGCATCAGTAAAACAAAAATCATAAACAACACGTCTGGTCATAATGGAGGCGCAATCTATGTCACTTCCGGGACAACACTCTCCGAAACTGAAATAATAAACAATCACACTGGAATATCGTTTAGCCTGGAAGGTGTCATTCAGCCGGGGTCTGGTAACGGTGGGGCAATTGCTGGTAGTGGAAACCTGACGATACAACGCAGCAAGATATCGGACAATTCTGCCACAGATGGTGGCGCCATTCGTTACTCCGGGAGCAACAAACAGAATTCAAGTCTTGCAATATACAACAGTGTGTTAGAGCGTAACGCAGTATTTGACAGTGAGCAATCTGCTCTCACCACAACACAGGAAGTTAACTCAGCAATAATTTCTGTGGATGCTCTAACCAACCTGAAACTTCTTCATGTCAATTTGATTGATCTACAGTCAGGTGCCGGGTTAAAAGCAGAAAACTCTCTGACTGAGAAAAAATCAGATATTCTTATCGCAAACAGTATTATTTCGGGTACCAATCAGGCACCTGACTGCCTTTTTAGTCGTGATCAACATGAAGTCAAAACAACAAACAACTGGTTTGGAGACAATAGCTGTAATGGGCAAGCAACACTGGGTTTTACCCATCTCGCACCAGATGGCATACCGAAACCAAACAGTTTATTGATTGATGCTGCGGATAACATACTGTGTGCAGACCCTCTAATTGGCCATATAGACTTGAGAGGAATGCCTCGACCAGTCGATGGTGATGGCGTTAGCGGTGCAAACTGCGATATCGGTGCGTTCGAACGACAAACATCTACTGTGTTGTTTGGAGACAATAACAACAGCGGTGGCCTGTTCTTCATAAGAACATATCAGATCAATCACAAACCAAAGTCAGTGACTGTGCAAGACCTGTTCGCCGACCTGGGTTTCGCGAGCACCCCGAGTTTTAATGGAGTGCAGCCGGGGATCATCAGGTTAAGCAAAATTTTTCCTGTTTTTCCATGTACCGGATTCAGTTGTTTTCCAAGTCCAGAGTCTCAGCCAGGTTCTAAATTTACTTTGCGTTTTCAAGAATACAATTATCTTGACAAAATTCATCAGAATGAACTGGTCTCGTACCTGGGAGCCTCTAATGGCATTCAGCGTAAAAACAATGGTGAAGTCATTATTATCGACCATTTCGAGTTATCCGGGCTTGGCAAATGGAAGACAATCCAGATTCCTCCTACCACTGAACCACCACACGTTTTTCTAAGCATACAAACTGCTAATGGTGGTGATGCAGTAACAGTACGGGTGCGTAATGTAACCAATCATTCTTTTGAAGCTGCACTGTTTAAAGAGGAAGCGTTAAGCCATTCAGGACATGTCAAGGAAAAGATTGGATACCTGGCTTTCTATCATCCTGAAAATAAAGGCACAGTAACAATCGAGGATCAAGAGATAACTTATTTTCTGGATCAAATTGAAGTCAATCATCAATGGACACCTGTCTTTGATCGACAAATCAAGCTGCAGGAAGAACAATCAGCTGATAATGAACTGTTCCACCTGAGAGAGACTGTTGATGTCTTGTTGCTGGGAGAACATCTGTTCACCCAGATTGTTACAAATCGCGGCAGAGATACTGTATCAGTTCGTCAGCTGCAAGGTGAAAACAGCATGTAACTGCATTTGTATCTTGTACAGGGAACCAGCAGTGATCCATATCCACTAAAGTCCTGCCCCGGACACTGGCAAGATAATCAAACAATAACCTTTTTATTTTACGTTGAATTTTGGTGTATGACCCACAATTCGACACAATTATTAACTGTTTCAATAGGCTGGATTCAGCTTGGATTCTTTATTCTTAAAGCATATAAGGGAAGTGAATACAGGATTGAAACGGGACTATCTTATGAAAAACGCGATCAATACAAATCGGTTAATCGCAATGTGCTTATGTTGCCTTTTTTATGCTGGTAACGCATATTCATTAATTGCAGTTCAGAGCGCTCATTCTGGCGTGTGGTTTAATCCTCAGCAAAATGGGCATGGCTTTTTTTTAAGCATTGGCGAACAGCAACAACAGCTCAATCTGGTGATTTCCTGGTATCACTATGAACAAGGTGAACAGCGTTATGTTGTGGGATCACAAACTTTTGATGCTGAAACAGGACGTGTGAATGTCCCTGTTCAGGAAACGCATGGCGCGAATTTTGGCGAGGCTTTTAAGAGTACGGATGTAGAACGAATTGACTGGGGAACGCTGACTGTTGCATTCAACTCGTGCGATCGTGGCACAATTGAGTACCAGACGCTTTCAGGTCAAAGCGGGACGATCCCGGTGCAGCGTTTGGCGGGTGTTGGTACGCTTGAGTGTACAATGATTGAGCTTGATGAAAAAGCTGTTACAGTGCCTGCGCAAACGCTGGTTCAACAGCCGTTTGTATGCAGTACAGTTGAAGAAGGTCTAGGGCAGCCGTTGATTGACAATCAGGTTGCCGGGTGGCCGGTGTTTGACGATTCTGGTGTTGTCACTGGTTTTTCTGAAAATTGTCGTTTGGAACCATCTGTAAGCTACCGATACCGGTCAACGCAGGGAGATATTAAAACCTATACACCTGATCAACCTGCACCTGATGATCTGGCGATGACAACCCTGATTAATGGTGACACTGTACCCTACATGATCCGCTGGGAACGCGGCACAATGAACCGTTTTATCTACTCGATTGCAACGCTGGCTCCAGGCATACTTGAGGGTAACCTTGGGTTTGATGAAACAGCCTGGAACAAACGCTTGCTGTATTATTTTCAAGGTGGCGTCGGGATTGGTCACAGCCAGGGCGATACATCACAAAAACGCATGTTGTATGACGATGCGCTGAAGCGAGGTTACGCGGTGATTTACTCGACTGGAACCAGCACGAGTACACACTATAATCTGGCTCGCGGCGGGCGTACAGCCTTGCAGTTGAAAGACTACTTTATCAGCGAGTATGGTGAGCCACTATATACGATTGGGATTGGTGCGTCAGGAGGCGGTGTGCAGCAATATGTCTATGCCCAGAATCACCCCGGGTTGATTGATGCCGCCATCCCTCAATATGCTTTTCCAGACATGATTACGCAAACGATTCACATCAGTGATTGCGAATTGCTGGAATATTATATGGATGTTACAGATTCAGATAATTCCATGTGGAGTACCTGGTCGAATCGAACAATTCTTGAGGGCATGAATGCATCCGACAAGGTTAAAAATCGCTTTTTGCTTGGACTACGCGGTTCAACAGAATGTGTGGCAGGTTGGCGTGGGCTGACACCGTTATTGATTAACCCGTTCTGGGGTAAAGCCGATAACCAGGAGCAAATGCAGCCTGAAACATTGACGGATGACGTGAAATGGACACACTGGCAAGACTCAGCTGAAATTTACGGACTGAGAGCGGATGGTCATGCTCCGAATACACTTGATAATGTCGG